>JAQUGH010000105.1 GCA_028684195.1 Clostridia bacterium
ACTGCTCTTCGTCTGAAAAGCCCAACTACAGCTTTCTCTTTCTTTCCCTGTAGGATCAAAGGAAATACTATAAACAGTGTTGGACGCAAGTTTTATACTAGGAACAATCCTATATTCCTTTCCTTCAGCTCTTTTATCCAAAGTATATTCAAATGCAGGCTCCACCTTAAGATTTTCTTTAACTGTCTTTTCATCCAAAGGCGTTTCACAAGTCAATAGAAATGCTGATTTTGTATCCACTCCAAGCTTATCTTCTTGTAAAGCTTTAATATCTAGCTCGCTAGCTATTACTGGTTGCACAACTGAATTTAACCTTCCCAATCCCCAAAAAAGTCCACCAAACACAAAAGCAATGATTAAGAAACTTGCTGCTATCTTGAAATTACGAGAATTGATAAACGATTTTTTTATGGTAGTAAGTAATCCTCTTCTATTACTTTTGTTTATTTCTTCATTTATGCGTTCTTTTACACGTTCCTTAACAATATTTTCGTTCTCAATATTTCCATTAGTAATATGTTTATTAGTAATATGTTCATTAGTAATACTATCATTTTCAATATTATGATTCATATTCTCACTCTGCTCTCTACTTGACACTTCCAGTATAGTATTACGCATACTTTTTTGAAATTCTTGATTTAGTGGAGGTTCTGGCAACTCACTGATTTTAGTCCCCATTTCTTTTTCTAATTGTTCCAATTCTATTGCTACTTTGCTATCAATCTCGTTAGTAGTTTCGTTATCTAAACTACCCTTTATTTCATTGTCTACATTATCATCTATTCGATTATTTGCTTTCTTATCTATATCCTTATTCATAAGCCACCATCCTTTCCCGCAAATTAATTAACCCACGGTGCAGAAGTTGTTTAATGGAACCTTCCGTCTTGTCCATAACTTCTGACATTTCTCTACACGTCATATTTTGGCGATAACGTAAAACCAAAGCCTGCTGTTGAGTTGCAGGTAACTTACTCATACAGCAAATCAATTGCTCACCTTCTGATTTACTTAGCATAATTGCTTCGGGTGAAGGCTCACTAGCTTCTATATTTTTTATTTTATCTAATTCAAGTGTTTGTTTATTCTTTCTATAAAAGTCAATAACAGCATTTGAGGCAATCCTATAAAGCCATACAGCTATAGGAATATTGCGATACTCATAGTTCTCTATATTTTCTAGTGCTAAAAGGAATGTCTTAGAAGTTATCTCTTCCGCATCTGCTTGATTATATGTACGATAATAAATATACTTATATATTTTATGAAAATGAGCATCATAAATTTCAACAAAGACTTGCTTATTAGCCTTTACTCTGGCAATAAGTTCTTTTTCATCTACCGTTATATCTTGGCTAGATATCATTTTCGACCTCCTTATATGCATAATTCTAATATTTCAACTAAATCCGCAATTCATTAAAAGTATTGAATAATACTAGAACAATAATCCTTCAATTTCGGAATATCGTTTGTAATAGTTTCCCATAAACTTTCATCATCAATTTTACCATAATTATGAGCAACCACATTTCGTAATGCCTTCATTTGTGTCCATGGTATTTCAGTATAACTCTTTTTAAATTCATCTGTGAGATGTGTAGTTAATTCTCCAATTTGTAAAACACAAAGAGCAGTAGCATTCTTATAAACCGAATCTCTAGTAAATACCGTATAATCCTTGCCAAAGCGCTGAATTGTCTCTGAAATATCATTGCAATAAGAAATGATATGCCTCAATACATCAGCATTCCGCTTATTTTGCATATAAAATTACCTCCTCCTTCTGTATATTACGTAGAAAATCATCCTCTAAACTTCCCGTTGTCAGAACATCAACTTTCATCTGTAAGGCTTCCTCAATTTCTGTATATAATCCACACAAAGCAAACATCCCTTTAAGGGCTCCTTTATCTACTCGTAAATCTACATCACTATTTTCAGTAGCCTCTCCACGGGCATACGAACCAAACAGATATACACGTGCCACACCATATTTTTGTGCAATTGGCTTTATAATAGACTTGATTTCTTCTATCGTATAATTTTTTGCTAACATAAAATTTTTCCTCCTTAAACCTTGCTATATCTTAAGCTCTATCCACTATATTGTATCATAAATTTTCCATTTCATTATGGTCTTCATCACTCAACGAAATTAAACTCACAAAACTCTTCTTTGACTATACTTATCAACCTGCAATCATAATATTATTGCTCACTCCCCACTAATGCTCACACATTTTTGAAATTATTTCTTTATTCCTTCAAATATTTCTTTGCCTCGTTTTCCCATTTCTCAACATAATCTCCCGTAGCCCACTGTGCCATGATTACATCTACTTCTTTTTCCTCTTCTGAATCAATAATATCTCCTAAATCAATTACATATGCAACTTCCCCAATATAATCATCTCTAAAATCTGTATATACTCTCAATTCTTTTGTTGTCAATACTATCAACATATCTTTTTCTGGTGATGAAAAAGCATCCTTAGCATCGGGGATAGATGTTTTAATAGCATCCCAAGCTGGAATAAGTGTATCATGACTTACTATTTGATTTGGTGGAACTATATCTGTATTAAATATTCCATAAATACCTCTTCCACAACCACTTGAACATAATATATAACCTTTAACCATCCATTTACTATTTTGCCTAAAAAATCCCCAACCATCCTTCCCCTGAAGGCAATAGCTATCACCATATTCTGTATTCTCAAGATATTTGTTTCCTATTTCTAAAAATTGTGTTTCTACATCATTCCCTAACACTTCTGAAATATCAACTTCTTTTACTTCAGTATCAGAAGAAATACCTTCAATTTCCCTAATATAATCGTCATACACATCTATTTTATTCGTTTCATTAAAAGGAATTGTTGTTAACCAATGAGCACAGCGTCCTCTTACTCCTCCGTTATATCCATCATCTGTTACACGTTGAGTAATATAATCACATCCTACAAATATAAGTTCTAAACCAATATCATTACTAAAATACTTAGGATCACCAGAATAATAATTCTCATACCATTTTTTTGCGAGTTCTCCAGATTTATATTCTTTAGTAAACTTTTTAACCGCGCTACTATTGACTTTCTTTGCAGAAATGAAATCAACATTACTATTATAATTAAAATCTTTATACTTATCTTTATCTTTTTCTGTCTCAATATTTAATAACCAAAAATCATTATTTCTTGGCACTAAAACACCTGAGCCTTGTGTACTTAATGCTACATTTCCTTTGTTATTTGTAATATAGAGAGTTTTATATTGAGGCTTTTCCTCATAAAAATTAGATCCTCTTATTCCCTCAGTATAAGAATTATAAGAATCCCCACGCTTATCCAATTTTCTGCTTTTTATTCCTAATAAAATTCCTGATGATTTGCTTTCTTCTTCAGGTTCAGGTTGTTTCTCGTTTATCTCAGATTCATTATTATTACCAGCAGAGGCATCAACTTTAATTTCATTTCCATTTTGCTTATCACACCCCAACATAATAATCGTTAAACTCAACAGAATCAACACTAAAAGCAATACTCTATTTTTTCCCGATATAATCATATACATCCCTCTCCTTCTAAATTAATAGCGACTTTATATTTTTACAAACCAAAAATACTTTTGAATCCTTTCCTCAATTATTCTCTTATTTTATTTTGCTCTTTTTATTTATAAAAATCAATATATTATTATAAATTTAACTTAATTCAAATCGACATATCATTTTAGCTAGTATATATTTTTCATCATACATTACCTTTGCATGATTTTTTGCAATTAATATTTTTTCTATTACTTTTCCACTTCTTTTATCAACCGTTTCCCTATATACTTCATTATTCCTATAATACCTGTCTTTCTCCTTATCAAAATATTGATTTTCTTCAACTATGTGATAAGAATATTCTATTTCCTTCTCACTTCTTAACTCCCCACAAAGGTATTTATCTGTTATATATATAATCAGCTGAAACGTTTGATTTGTATTATTGATAAACTGAAAATCTAAATAGTTATACATAATCGACGTTCCCGTACCAAATGGAATTTGTCTTCCATAATCAGGAAACATATCGATATTATTGTGATGATGATATTCAATAATTGTTAACGGGCTATGTAACACCATCCAATAAATCAAATTAGTAAATTGGCACATACCACCGCCAATCCCTTTACTGACTTCCCCTCCTTTAATAACTAACCCCTCTTTATAACCTCTAGCTTCCGTACAATTACCTACTAACTTCCAAAATGAAAATATCTCATGTGGTTTAATTATTACTCCATTTACTTTGGGTACAGCAATACTCAAATTCACTGCTTTATTTTCTTGTAAATCCGTATCCACGTTACCTAATTGTCTTCTTATTAATGATTTATAAATATATACTTTATTCGGCAATCTTTTGGTCTTTCTCATACTAGCATAAACGTTTCTATTTTTTAACCATTTTAACTTCCTTAAGTATATTCCTTTTTTTACTGAAATTCTGTATGTTAACGAATTAATTTCACAAAATAGCACAATATTCCCTCCTTTTTAATATCCCCTTAACCATTATTCATATTTTAACTATCTACTTTGTATTAACGCAAAAAAATACAAAAGTTACGTTTTAATAAAAAATAATATTAAAATAACTACTTTTTACTTTAAATCTATAGCATGTAGTGTATAATATTTGTAAATGGTAATTGATAAAAATACTGGAGGAATCATATGGAAAATGTTTACTTGGGTTGCCTAATAGGAGGAATCATCTTTGCCGTTATCACTATTCTTTTTGGTGACATAATTGATAGCACATTTGACGGCTTTTTTGAAGCAATTTCCTTAGATGGTTTCGACTTTATCGACACTACCGTAATTGTTGCGGGTATCACTATTTTTGGTGGAACAGGGATTCTCCTAAATACATATTCCCCTTGGAAAACTATTTCAGTTCTCCTCACAACTGTAGTAATAACCTTGATACTAACTATGTTTTTCTTCTTTTTGTATATTAAACCAATGAAAAATTGTGAAAATTCAATAGGATTTTCCGTTAAAGATTTTATTGGTAAAACAGGTGAAGTTACTGTCCCTATTGGTCCCAAAGGTTTCGGGGAAATATTACTCAAAATTGGTGTAGGTCATACCAATCAAATTGCAGCAAGCTTCGATGGAAAAGAATATTCAACCGGTTTAATGATTGTTGTAACTGATGTTAAAGATGGAACCGTATATGTATCAAATTCTGAAGATAAAAAATAAAACTTCATTAACACGAAGTTTTAGATTACTATTAATTGGATAAAGGTATTAAATCATACCATTTAAAAAAATTTAATTATAATTAGGAGGAATTATTTATGCCTTACATTCCAAGTTATTTTAGTGTTCCTATTCTGGTGATTGCTGTAATTCTTATTCTGGGTATAACATTTTGGGCTAGATATAAAACGGTAGGTCCCGATGATGTTTTGATTATTACAGGTTCTTTTTTAGGTAACCGAAATGTTTTTACAGACGATGCCGATCGAAAAATAAAAATAATTCGTGGTGGTGGAGCGTTTATTATCCCTATTTTTCATCATCTTGAAATACTATCCCTTCTATCTCACAAGCTTGAAGTATCCACGCCAGAAGTTTATACGGAACAAGGTGTTCCCGTATTAGCAGATGGTGTCGCTATTATAAAAGTTGGAAGCACTGTAGAAGATGTCGCAACTGCAGCCGAACAATTTTTGGGGAAACCCACAGAAGCACTTAAAGAAGAAGCACAAGAAGTATTGGAAGGACATCTTCGTGCAATCTTAGGAACCATGACCATAGAAGAAATATATCGTAATAGAGATAGATTTGCCCAAGAAGTTCAAGGGGTAGCAGCTAATGATTTGAAAAAAATGGGTCTTCAAATTGTTTCCTTTACTATTAAAGATGTGCGTGACAACCAAGGTTATCTTGATGCTCTCGGCAAACCTAGAATTGCAGCAGTCAAACGTGATGCTGAAATAGCTGAAGCAGAAGCTATTAGAGATTCTAGAATAAAAAAAGCCCTCGCTGATGAAGAAGGGCAAAAAGCCGAACTCCTCCGTGACACTAGCATTGCTGAAGCTACAAAAGAAAAAGAATTAAAGGTTGCATCATTTAAAAAGGATCAAGATACTGCTAAAGCTGAAGCTGACCAAGCCTACAAAATTCAGGAAGCTCGTTCCCAGCAAATCACTACTGAAGAACAAATGAAAGTTGAAATCGTGCGTAAAGAAAAAGAAATCGACCTTCAAGATAAAGAAATTTTGCGTCGTCAAAAGCAATATGATGCCGAGGTAAAAAAGAAAGCAGATGCTGACCGCTATTCCGTGGAACAGGCGGCTGAAGCCAACAAATCCAAACAAATGCGAGAAGCTGATGCTATCAAATACAAAATCGAAGCAGAAGCCAAAGCTAACGCCGAACAAAAGCGTTTGGATGGTCTAGCCATCGCTGATGCTGAACGTGCCAAAGGTACAGCAGATGCAGATGTAATCCGCCTCAAAGGTTTAGCAGAAGCGGAAGCAAAAGAAAAATTAGCCGAAGCTTTCCAGAAATTCGGGGAAGCTGCCGTTTTGGATATTATAGCCAAAATGTTGCCTGAAATGGCTGGAAAAATTGCTGATCCCATTCGTTCCGTTGATAACATTACCGTTGTTGATACTGGAAATGGTGATGGTGCAATGAGATTAAGTAATTATGTTACTTCACTGATGGCTACAGCTCCAGAAATGATAAGCAATGTTTCCGGAATTGACTTCAATGCATTAGTCAAACGCCTTACTAATAAAAAGATAAACGATAACACAGATAATGTTGTAAATGAAACCATTATTGAACCAGCAAGTAAAAAGATACTAGAGAATCAAGAAAATCAAGAAAATCAATAACTATATACTGTTACAAATCTTGTTATATGATAACTCAAAACTCTCCTACACTAGAAGACACAAACGATTACATTTGCTTGTGTCTTCTGTTTAGAAAGAAAAGCTTAACACCAATTAACTAAAACATAAAAATATTTTACCCGAATAGCTAACCGTCGCTAGCTTTGCACAGGTTCAACTACACAAACAAGCTTGTAAGTTTCACTTTATGAAAGGATGTTTAAACATTGCGTATTAATAAAAAGAAAATAATATTTATTTTGTCACTCCTTTTACTTGTAACCTCATCCTGTGTTATTGGTTTCTCAACAAATTCCGCTAAAGGTCAAATAGTATTACCCACTACTAC
>JAQUGH010000106.1 GCA_028684195.1 Clostridia bacterium
TCCTAATTTGGCATTCAATTGTGTTCTGGATTGGATTTGCTTTTGATACTGCTGGTACAACAGTTATGAGCAGATTATCTGAGACATTATTTCAATTTAATATACATGCTGTTACAGGGTTACTTGCAATTTTAATAATGTTTTTCCATGCGGTGTGGTCAACTATAGTTTTGATAAGAAATGATGAATCTACCAGAAAAAATTTTCGCAAACTCAGTATCCATGTTTGGGCAATATGGCTTATCCCATATATATCAGGAATTATTATTGGTATGAAATAAATAGAGCGGGGTCAGGCTTTTATAATTTTATATCTCACTACTTTACAAAATTACAAAAACGAGTAAAATAGTAAGAGTAAGTAAAATGATTAGAGTAGAAAGTGGAGTAAATAGAGAAAGGTGGGGGACAAAGATATGGCAAGAAAAACGAGAATTCATTATGAAGGAGCGCTATATCATGTAATCTGTCGTGGAAATAACAAAGAATACGTATTTAAAGAGGACAAGAATAAAGAAAAGTATCTACAATTAATAAGGAAATACAAAGAAAAGTACAGCTTTAAAGTATATGCGTATTGTATTATGGGAAATCATGTTCATATGTTAATAGAAGTTGGAAATATTCCGTTAAATAAGATAATGCAAGGAGTGCAACAAGCATACACATATTATTATAATAAAAGGAATAATAGAAGTGGACATGTATTTGAACAAAGGTATAAAGCAATTTTATGTGATAAAGAAGAATATTTGTTAGCCTTAATAAGGTATATTCATCAAAATCCCGTAAGGGCAGGAATAAAAGAAGGGCTAAATTATCAGTACTGTAGTCATAAAACGTACATAGAAAATAGTGAATTAGGAAGCAGTATTGTAAAGAATGTCGATGATTTAGTAGATGTACAATTCCCTTTGAGTTTATTTGGAGAAGAATCTAGACGTCAGTTAGAAGAATATATAAGATTTGTTGGGGAGGAAGAAGAACTAATACCAACAATAAAAGAAGAAGATTTAATAAGTGAAGTAGAAGAGTGTAAAAATAGTAAATGTGAAAATAAAGAATATGGCGAGGAAACATTAAAGTACCCAATAGATACAATAATAACCGCGGTATGTAGCTATTGCAATATAAAAAAAGAAGAAGTAAGATTTAAAATAAGAACGAGAAAAATAGTTGAAGCAAGGAAGATAATTATATATATGGCAAAGGAATATTCAGATATAACAAACAAAGAGTTATCTGAATTAATAAATGTAGCGCAGCCTACAATATCAAACATTATTACTGACAAAACCACAGAGGAAAAATTAAGAAGCGAGATAAGCAATGTGGCATGCAGCATACTAGCATAGAAGCATAGAATAAACAATAATACAGAAAATTAAGATATAAAATTATAAAAGCCTGACCCCGAAAGAACTGACCCCGAAAGATGCCGAAAGAAACGAAAGGACTTGATAGTATGGATAATAAGTTTAAGTTAGTCTCGGAATATATTCCACAGGGTGATCAGCCACAGGCTATTGAAGCATTGGTGAAAAACTTTGATCAGGGGATGAAGCTCCAAGTTCTTTTGGGTGCTACAGGGACAGGGAAGACTTTTACCATGGCGCATGTAATCCAGAGGGTTCAAAAACCCACTTTGGTTATAGCTCATAATAAAACTTTGGCAGCACAGTTGTGTAGTGAGTTTAAAGAGTTTTTTCCGGAAAGTGCGGTAGAATATTTTGTGAGTTTTTATGATTATTATCAACCGGAGGCGTACATGCCTCATACGGATACTTATATAGAAAAAGATTCATCTATTAATGAAGAAATAGAAAAACTTCGCCATTCGGCAACAGCATCTCTGATGGAAAGGCGAGATGTTATTGTTGTGTCTAGTGTGTCTTGTATATATGGATTGGGTTCTCCTGAAGAATATAGAGATCAGACGCTTTCCCTTCGTTTGGGACAGAATATTGATAGGGATTTTATGCTGCGTCGCTTGACAGATATTCAGTATGATAGGAATGATGTTAATTTTATTAGGGGAACATTTAGAGTGCGGGGCGATGTTGTGGAAATATTTCCTGCTTCGTATGGAGAAAAAGCGATTAGAGTGGAGCTTTTTGGTGATGAGATTGAGAGAATTGTGGAAGTAGATACACTTACAGGAGAGGTTCTAGCCAAACGTAGTCATGTCTATATTTTTCCTGCCAGTCATTATGTTACAGGAAGAGAAAAAATGGAACTAGCTCTTAAGCGGATTGAAGCGGAACTGGACGAGAGATTGGCTTTCTTGAGGAAACAGGACAAGCTTCTTGAGGCTCAACGGCTTGAACAAAGAACTCGTTATGATATGGAAATGATGAATGAAGTGGGATTTTGTTCTGGCATAGAAAATTATTCTCGCCATTTGACAGGAAGAAATGCGGGGGAAACACCTTATACCCTAATGGACTTTTTCCCAAAGGATTTTATGATCATGATTGATGAATCTCATGTTACTGTTCCGCAAGTTGGGGCAATGTATGAAGGAGATAGGTCACGGAAGACAACTTTGGTGGAACACGGTTTTCGTTTGCCGTCTGCTTTAGATAATAGACCTCTTCGTTTTGCGGAGTTTGAAAAGAAAATCAACCAAGTTGTTTTTACTTCTGCTACTCCTGGTCCGTATGAATTAAAAAATGGTGGGGCAGTAATAGAGCAAATCATAAGACCAACAGGTTTATTAGATCCGGAGATAATAATTAAGCCTACAAAAGGACAAATCGATGATCTTTTAGAGGAAATTAAGGGTCGTGTAGATAAAAAAGAAAGGGTGCTTATTACTACCCTCACGAAAAAAATGTCAGAGGATTTAACAGATTATCTTCGGGAGATGGGTATAAAAGTTCGTTATCTTCATTCGGAGATAAAAACTTTGGAACGTATGCAGATCATACGTGAGTTGCGGTTAGGGAAATTTGATGTTTTAGTGGGAATTAACTTGTTAAGAGAAGGACTGGATTTGCCTGAAGTATCTTTGGTTTCTATTTTGGATGCGGATAAGGAAGGGTTTCTTCGTTCGGAGCGTTCTCTTATCCAAACTATGGGGCGAGCGGCTCGTAATGTTAATGGGCAGGTTATAATGTATGCGGATAGGATTACTGATTCTATGAAAAAAGCTATTAACGAAACAGATAGGCGTCGTGGTATACAGATGGAGTATAATAAGAAGCATGGGATTACACCTCAAACAATAAAGAAGAAAGTAAGGGATGTTCTTGAGGCTACTATGGTTTCTGAGGATAAAGGGGAATATAAGACTGATATATCGGCATTGTCTAAAGGAGAAATAAAAAACCTCATTGCTCGGTTGGAAAAAGAAATGAAAAGTGCGGCTAAGGAATTGGCTTTTGAAAGGGCAGCGGAATTGCGGGATGTACTGATGGAGCTTCGGACACAAGGGGACGGTTCTTCTGTGTCCTGAGACAGGACACAGAAGAACCGTCCCCTTGGTCCCCTTGCATCAAGAAGGAGGAAAATAGTAATGGCTAGGGATAAAATACTTATTAAGGGAGCGCGCTCCCATAATTTAAAAAATATTGATGTGGAAATACCGAGGGATAAGCTTGTTGTCATAACAGGGTTAAGTGGCTCCGGCAAGTCATCGTTGGCGTTTGATACTATTTATGCCGAGGGGCAACGGCGTTATGTGGAATCTTTATCTGCTTATGCACGACAATTTTTGGGGCAGATGGACAAACCGGATGTGGATTATATTGAGGGGTTGTCTCCGGCGATATCAATTGATCAGAAGACTACCAGTAAAAACCCTCGTTCTACAGTGGGTACGGTAACGGAGATTTATGATTATTTACGGCTCCTTTTTGCTCGAATTGGGAAAATTCATTGTTATAAATGTGGACGACCTATTAGTCAGCAAACAGTGGAGCAGATTGTTGATAAGCTGATGACTTTGCCTGAGGGGAGTCGCCTTCAAATCCTGGCACCTTTGGTTCGTGGAAGAAAAGGGGAGTATCAGAAGGTATTTGAGAGTATTAGGAAGGATGGTTACGTTAGAGTTCGTGTTGATGGGGAGATTCGGGAGGCAAGTGAAGAATTTAAGCTGGAAAAGAACAAAAAACATACGATAGAGGTAGTGATAGACCGAGTTATTGTTCGACCGGGATTGGAGAAGCGGTTGGCAGATTCTTTAGAAACTGCGATTAACCTTTCCGAGGGAATAGTTATTGCTGATGTGATGGAGCAGGAAGAGATTCTTTTTAGTGAAAAATTTGCTTGTGTGCATTGTGGTATTAGCTTTGATGAGATTACCCCAAGGATGTTATCCTTTAATAATCCTTACGGTGCTTGTCCAGAATGTAATGGGCTTGGCATTAAAATGAAAATAGATCCTGAACTTGTTATTCCTGATACAACTAAATCTTTGGCACAGGGTGCTATCCAACCATGGAGTAAAGGGACAGCACATTGGTATTCGGGAATGTTGGAGTCGTTGTCTAAACAAGTAGGATTTTCTATGGATATACCCTATAAAGATTTGGATGAAAAAAATAAGGAAATTATACTATATGGTTCAAAGGGTGAAAAAATACGCTTTAGTTATCGAAATGCACAAGGTGAGTTGAGAGTTTTTGATACTGCGTATGAAGGAGTTATTCCAAATCTGGAAAGACGGCATCAAGAGACGCAGTCTGATTATTCACGTCAAGAAATTGAGTCTTTTATGAGTACAACGGCTTGCTTCTGTTGTAAGGGGGCGAGATTGAAAGAGGAAAGTCTTGCGGTGACTATTCAGGAGAAGAATATTTGGGAAGTTACTTGTTTTTCGGTGGGAGAAGCTTTGCAGTTTTTTAACTCACTCAAGTTAACCGAAAGGGAAGAATTCATAGGACGGCAAATACTTAAAGAAATACGAGAACGTTTAGGATTTTTGGTTAATGTGGGGCTGGATTATGTCACTTTGAATAGAGCGGCAGGAACTTTGTCTGGTGGAGAAGCTCAACGCATTCGTCTTGCTACGCAAATTGGGTCTAGCTTGGTAGGAGTGTTATATATTTTGGATGAACCCTCCATCGGGCTTCATCAGCGAGATAATAACAGGCTTATTGGTACACTTCAATCGTTAAGAGATTTAGGCAACACTGTTTTAGTGGTGGAGCATGATGAAGATACGATGTATGCTGCCGATCATATTATTGATATAGGTCCGGGAGCGGGTATTCATGGCGGTAATGTTGTGGCGCAAGGGACGGTAGAGGATATCATTAATAATAAAGAATCGCTAACGGGAGATTATTTGAGTGGACGCAAACATATTCCGTTACCGCCTATAAGGCGCAAACCTAGTGAAAAACGACTTGTGGTAAAAGGTGCGAGGGAAAATAATTTAAAAAATATTGATGTAACCATTCCTTTGAACCTTTTTGTTTGTGTAACAGGAGTTTCGGGTTCGGGGAAAAGCACATTGGTAAATGAAATTTTATATAAACATTTGGCTCATAAATTAAACAGAGCTCGGGCTAAAGCGGGGAAACATGAGACGATTTTAGGCTTGGAGTATTTGGATAAAATAATTAATATTGACCAATCACCGATCGGACGAACTCCACGTTCTAATCCTGCAACTTACACGGGCGTTTTTGATAAAATCAGGGAGGTGTTTGCGCAAACATCTGAGGCTAGAATAAGGGGATATAAGCCGGGACGGTTTAGCTTTAATGTCAAGGGAGGACGTTGTGAGGCTTGCAGTGGTGATGGGATAATTAAAATAGAAATGCACTTTCTTCCTGATGTGTACGTTTCGTGCGAGGTTTGTAAGGGGAAAAGGTACAATAGGGAGACTCTGGAGGTAAAATATAAAGGGAAGTCCGTTGATCAGATTTTGGAGATGACGGTTGATGAGGCAACGGAGTTTTTTCAAAATCATCCTAACATCTATAGAAAGCTTAAAACAATGCAGGATGTAGGATTGGGATATATTCATTTAGGACAGTCGGCGACCACTCTTTCGGGAGGGGAAGCTCAACGTGTGAAACTAGCCACAGAATTAAGTCGGAGAGCTACGGGGAAAACATTATATATTTTGGATGCACCAACAACGGGGCTTCATATAGCGGATATTCACAAGCTGCTAGGAGTTCTAGAACGTTTAGTTGAGAACGGTGATTCAGTTTTAGTAATAGAGCATAATCTTGATGTTATCAAGACAGCCGATTATTGTATTGATTTAGGACCCGAAGGTGGAGAAAAAGGTGGGCAAGTAGTAGCAACAGGGACACCAGAGGAAATTTGCCAAAATCCTGCAAGTTACACAGGAGTATACTTGAGGAAACAGTTGTTAAACTATCGTTGAACCATCGTTAAACCATCGTTAAACCATCGTTAAACCATTGTTAAGCAGTTGGTCAGTTGGTCAGGGAAACAGTTGTTAAACTATCGTTAAACTATCGTTAAACTATCGTTAAACCATCGTTAAACTATCGTTAGCAGGTGGTGAGCTTGGTGCTAGAGGAAAAACTTAAAGTACTGCCTTCTTTACCCGGGGTGTATTTATTTAAAGATGAAAAAGGCAAGGTTATTTATGTTGGGAAAGCGATTATTCTGAAAAATAGGGTAAGGTCATATTTTTCTTCTCACCATATTGATTCGCCAAAGACGCAAGCTTTGGTGAAGAATATTTGTGACTTAGAATATATTGTCACTGATTCTGAGGTTGAGGCATTAATATTAGAGAGCAATTTGATAAAAAAGCATAAACCGAAATATAATATTCGCCTTACCGATGACAAACATTATCCTTATCTGCGTGTAACAATGCAGGAGGCGTATCCTCGTATTGAGATTGTACGGTCTAATAAAAAGGATGGTGCTCGTTATTTTGGACCCTATACTAATTCGGGGGCTGTTCATGAGACGCTTAAGTTATTGAAAAAGGTTTTTCCGATACGTTCCTGTAAACAGGCGAGCTTCGAAAAGCAGGAGCGTCCTTGCCTCAATGCCTATATCAAGCGATGTTCAGCACCTTGCCAGGGATGGATTAGTAAAGAAGATTACAGGAAGATGATTGACGAAGTATTGCTTTTTTTGGAGGGACGACAGGAAAGCTTAGCGAAGAGTCTTCATGTGCGGATGGTAAAAGCATCTGAAAATTTGGACTTTGAAAAAGCAGCAAAATTTAGGGATCAACTTATAGCAATAAAAAGAATAATAGAAAAGCAAAAGATAGTTTCAGAAGGTTTTGAGGACATAGATATAATAAATTATGCTC
>JAQUGH010000107.1 GCA_028684195.1 Clostridia bacterium
CTATGCGTATCGTACCATCCTTATAGCAAGTTACAGGCGTTACATTTAAGTCAATTGGCTCGTTGGGTGTGGCTAGTTGGTAGATTATTTCTTTTCCTGCTAAAGCTGCTTGAGCTTCAGCTAATGTTGTATATGTCCCTTTAGCAACATAAAGATAAGTATTCCCTCCACCACTTGCAAAAGATGGAATTTGAGTAGGAACAACTGCACACGCATATTCAATCGGAAAGCCCTCTATTATCATTTTACCATTTATACTGCTAGTACCTCCAGACGTATATCCACTTAGCTTCGTATCGGGTATTGTTACATAATCATACCCTGTGGGGGAAGTGACCAAACTAATTACATCACTACTTTGTAGCACGTGCTTTGCTGTACGCTTATGATACTTGCCGTCCGTGTCAACTTCATCATGGGTATGATTAGGTACCCTTTTTAGCTCTTCACCACTTGGTAGTGTGACGTATGATACTGATTCTTGATATGGCTCGTACACACCTAACGTTTGTCCTTTGTTTTCTTCTACCATAGACCAATCAACATAACTCGGTTGATAGTTTGAACCATTATAATATTTAAATAATATATATACAGCATTTTCAAGTTTTGTAAATGTAAAAGGTTGCCCATTAACGGCACTTGAATTAGACACATAACCTAAATACGATTTGCTTTTATCATAAAAGCAAATATTCAGCGAGCCTGCGGTCGTGATGGTATTAAATAGTGTAGTTATAGTATAATTATCACTATTAGTTAAGGGTATAAAGTCTTTAGTGACTACGGATGACGATGACACTGTTTTTTCACCTGTTGTCGTATTCAACGATCCTGCTTCAAAAAGACCACTAAACAAATTTTTCCCAACACTCCGTACCCTTGTGTCGCCGACTGACTTTAATCCGTCTGTTGTATCTGTGTTACCTTGTAACGCTGTACGCAATTGCCCATCAACTACGTTAGGCAGTGTGATTATATCCGCTGTTTGTGTTTGTGTGGTTAGGGTAGTGTCTTCAACGTCTTCAGCAAAATCATCTATTTTATTCCAATTCTCATTAAGCATCGTTTTTATATCAAAATAATTACCCTTATCGGTCAATGGATCTTTCTTGTACAATCCTAAATTTTCTGTATTACTTGCCATATTATCACCTTCCTTTTTTAAAATTTATATAAATGGCGAAAATTGATCTAGTTTAGTGTTTTGTATTTCCTCAATTGTCATTGTTTGTACATTAGCAATTGTTATATATCTAATGACATAAACAACTCCTAAATGAGCAGGCTTCCTCTTATTTAAATAATTTTTTAATTCCTCTATATTCGTTGGTACGCCAACAACCGAAATAAATTTAATAACAATATTACTAGGTACAAAGGTAACGTCAACCTCACCATTTTGGTAAGCCAAGCTAATATTTTTAATAACCGTAGCACTAAGTTTGTCTATTCCTCTTATCACAGATTTAATAACCGATCGTCTTTCTTCCTCTGTAGCTCCGATAGGTACCGTAATGTTAAATATTTTTTCAACTCTTGTTAATCCAGTATTTTTAGCTGTTTCTATAAAGAAATCATCTTCCACAACTGATATATTTGTGTCAAGTTCTTCGTATTCTATAGCTTCCGTTTCTAATAACTTTTGTATTTGTACCACATCATCATAAATAGGTGGTAGATAACTTTGTAATTTTTCCAATTTACTCATTAGCTTAACGTCACCGTCCCCATTTGAGGTATTTCTTCATTACCTAAGCTCATATCACTCGCTACGCTGTTTAACAAAACATCACTGATACTTGCTATGGCAGCCTTAGCTAATATCTCACTACCCAAGGCAATTAAAGATACACTTGTTTTAGCATAGCTTAAATCTCTAAAATACTGTTCTATTGCTTCCTCTGCTTGCGTTTGTGCATCTTCCATTGTATAGCCAGCGTTTAGAGTGATTGTAGCACTTATATTAATGTTTAAACCTGTTGCTGTATCCACTGTAACAATACTACCTATAGGTGCTTTTCCTTCTCCTAACCCTTCGCTATTGGGGTCTAAATAAATTTGAAATAAGGCTATCAATTCCGATGTTGCTATATCGTTTGTAGCATCTAATATACTAACCTTTACAGTATTATCACCGTTCCACAGTGGGATGACTTTTGACCTACCGATACCTGCAAATTCGTCAGCCCATTCAATATATTGTTTGATGTTTCCATCCTGTACGTTGTTCTGCACCTTGTTATAATATCTAGTTCTTAATGCGTCATCTGTTTCCTCATCCTCGCCTACAATAAGTATCTCGGTTAAATTAGCGGTAACACCATCAACATTATCAATATTTTCAAGTACTCCGCTGTATTGGTTTCCAAGTTCCCCAATCTGTTCACATTGTGCTTTATATATATTAGTTGCTATTACTTCTGTAATAGCATAAGTTGTATCAAATATCCCCCATCTAGTACCGATATCAATTTCTCCTGTAGTTTCTATTTTCCTTACCGCATAAGTTGCTGGGTTTCTTGATATGCCGTAAGCAGCTACCACTCTATCTAAATATTCTCCTACAGAAGTATCACCGAATACTAAATCAATAAAGTTATTCATATTAAAATAATTCTGTGCCAACTGATAAGCACAAGGAGCAAGAGCGTCATATATTATAGATCCTTCTCTTTTATCTACGTCACTGGTAACTCTCGTAAGCATATCATCTAAGATATTTTCATATGTTTTATCTTCAAACATTAGATGTTCACCTCCTTGGTTATTGTGATTTCTCCGTAAATACTTGCTACATTAAAGGTACATAGTAATTCATCACCTGTAACAACAAATTCAAAGTTATCTACGCTCGTTATTCTTTCATCTTGGAGCAAACAATCTTTTATCCTTCTTTTTAGTTCAATTTGTACATACATTGGATCCTTGCCGATAAGACTTTCAAGTTCTATTCCATAATTAAAGCTATATATCGGGTACTCATACTTTTCGGTATTCAGTACCTTATATATAGCTTGTTTTAATGCCTCTAATTCGTCCACAAAGCCCTGTATATTTGTTTCGGTAAGTTTATATGTCTTGGTAGTTTCTACCTCATCAGTGACTTGTAATTCAACGTCAATTAACCCTTGTGGTATCATCTACTCACTTCCTCTACTGTATATTCATATGAGTATCCATCTCGAGTAAGAGTTATTGTGGATCCTTTTGAAACAAATTCTTTTCCTACAATTTCTACAACATAAAACTCTTGTCCACCATAATTGCGGATTAATCTAACTTTATCACCCTCGTAAACATAATTCTTTAGATTACCCTCCATCAACTCATTGGGTATGGTCAACTTATCGCTTACTTTAATCCCATCCGCTACTACAGTACCTAGCATTAGACTGCAAAGTTTAGCATTATTTAAGTAGTTTTGTATTATTTTCTTGATTTCATTTATCATATAGCCACCTCTACTATCATGGTGTGTACTGGTAAAAAATTGTGAGTTACAGACTTAACAATAAGCTTTTTATTAAGCTCAATATCTTCTATCTGTCCATAAAAACTAGAGCCGGCTCTTACTCGTGTATCTCCAAGGCAATCTAAAGATAGCGTTTCAACTTCTTTGCTATATAAGCTTAACAACATATCTGCTTTTGATTTTATTTGACTTGGATTCCCGTTCTTGTCTAGCACCTCAAAGTATTGTAGTAACCCATATTTATTTATAGATTTACTATCTATCGGCATATAAATATCTCGTTTGCCTGTAGTTTCGTTGTCGCTTGCAAGTTTTATTACATTATAAAAATCATCATCTATTGATTTCTCGTACTCATAATCATGACAAAGACTTTCATCACCAAGCACCAAATCAAGCTCGAGATCCTCTAGATCTCTAGTGGCTATACTACCAAATTCATCTCTCAAAACGTACCATTTGCCTTTATTCATTAACGTTTCTGATATAGCCGAATAAAGAATATCAAGCCAAGTTTTATTATCCTGTACACTAGTGGCAAGCTTATACGCCGTATCTGTTAAAGTTCCTTTTTTTAATCCAAAGTAATTACACATCTTATTCGCTAATGTGGTTACAGTATCATCTTTAACTAGTATTGTATCTTTTGCTTTACAGTACCTTAATTGGTCGTAAGCTGTTACGGTGATTTCTCCTTTTTTGTTCCGTCCGTGCTTAAATACAATTCCACTAAATATATTTGTATCGTCATATTTAAACCTCGCAGAACTACCATTACTAAGTTTTAGATCATCGTCAACATAAGAAAATTCAAGCTTGCTACATCCGTCATTTAACTTATCCGTAAATGATATAGACTTCACAAGCTCGCTTATTTCATATACCTTTTCATCTACTTTAACCAAAAATTCCATCATGCAGGAACCACCAACTTTTGACCAGCATATACAAGTGATGGATTTTTAATTTTATCTTTGTTAGCCTTGTAAATCTTGATATATTGCTCTCCATCTCCATAATATTTCTTGGCTATAGCCCAAAGAGTATCTCCGGATTGCACAATATACGTTCCAGTTGACTTAGGATTAGTTGTTACTTTTGCTTCTTCTTTTTTTGTAGCTAATGTTGCCGTTGCGGCTTTTGTAATTGTAGCCCTAGTTGTTGGCGTACTGTCTACAACTACAGCAGATTTCTTTCCATACGACTTGTACTCAATCAACTTAAAAGATACGTATTTGTCCCCTTCTTCCCCTGCTTTTTCCGTAACAGAAAGTTCTTCAATTAAAACTAAGGAGTTAATGTCATCGCCTATCCCATTACTAGCAATAAAACGTACCGGCTCTTTGGCTTCCCTCCATCGCTGAAATAGGTTGATATAGTAATCCGCACCCTTGAATTGGTTCCCAGTTTCTGTATAATGTAATCTTTCATGAGGGAACTCACTTTCAAAACTATATTCTTTTAACTCCATATGCGTAGGTATTGCAATTTGTCCTAGTTTTAATATCTCATATTTCTCAATAGCTTGTACGCTACTTGTTTCAATCTGTTCAGGATTGACAGGGAGCCTATAAGTTCTATTATCATAATCAAAAAATATAGCATAGTTACTCATATCAATAAGCCCCCTCTGCTGCAACAGCGATTCCCTCTTGGAGTATTTTTTCAATTCTTTTTGCCACTTTATTTACATCAGCTTCCTCATGTACATCCCCGAAGCTAATCTTTATATTAGGTGCTAATGTTGCTGTACTAAATTTATTAACGTATTCTCTTTCTGCAATGTCCCGTAAATATTTTAAATCCTCATCGGACATATCAACATCCACGGCTCCGTTAGTTCCTGTTCCATTAACTGTTGTTGGATCATCCCCAAAATTGCTCCAATCACTCTTATCAGATATAGATTCTGTAAGTGTATTAATAGCGGTATCTAAGTTATTTAATACCGTTTTACCCATATCGCTACCTTTAGTGTAGCCTTCCGAGTAATCCATAAAGTCTTTAGTTTTGACATATTCAACAAGACCCGCTTCACTTTTTATAGTTGCCGAAGCATTTTCTAATTTGCTTTTTAATCCATCCAAGCCACCAGTAATATCTACTTCTACCCCTGGTATCTTGTTAATTATATCCTCAATACCCTGTGCCATAGTACCAATATACCCTATTACTGTAGATGTAAGATCGCAAAATAATGCTTTGGTTGATGCAACTGGATGAGTAAATACATTCCCGAAGAAATTAACAAAAGCAGCTACAGTATTCCATAGCTTTACAAATTCATTATAAAAACTTGTAACGAATAATCCAACAATACCACCTATAACGCCAAATATCTGCTCCCACGAAGCTCCCAATTGTCTCGCTGCTGATATTATTATTGCAATAACACCTATTATTAATAAAAGTGGCCAATACATTGCTAACCAGGCTGCTGCTTGTGCTACTAATGGAGGGACCGTAGCCCAAAGTTTTGCTATAATACTGATCAACAAAGCTCCGCCTATTAGCTTTAATATAGGGCCTATAGTATCCCACCCATTTATAATGGTATCAATAGCCCAACTTGCTGCTTGTGCCGTAAGTTCAAAGCCTATAGATATTTTGTTAATAAAACTTGCAAACCCGTCCGTATTTATTAATTTGTTTATTTTTTCCATGACACCCGCAAATGCTTTAGTCCCGCTGTTTTTAATTTTGTTCCAAACATCGCTGAATGTCATTGGCAAGGTTTCAAACATATCATTAATGTCTTCACCTGCCATAAACATGGAATTTTTTATAATGTCAGCTGTAATAGTACCTTGTGCTGACATTTCTTTCAATTCGCCTTTGCTCTTTCCCGTGTACTTAGCAATTGCATCTATTAGCATAGGTGCAGTTTCTCTGATCGAACGAAATTCATCACCCTGCAATCGTCCTGAAGCCATGGCTTGAGTTAATTGATACATGCCTGCTTGCTGTTCTTGAGCTGACGCTCCACCAACTCTAAAGGATTTCTGCATTAATTCTGTAAAAGCTATAGTTTCATCGTTGGAGTCAAAAGCATCTCCTGCAAGCATTCCCATTTTTGCTACGGCTGCTGCCATATCGGAATATGATCCACGTGCCCTATCAGCAGCCGCAAATATTTTATTTTGTAATTCTGCTTGAGTTCGTAAGTCTTTATTAATGAGTTTAAGTCTGGCACTCGTATTAATGTATTCATCCGTTATACTCATGCCCTTTAATGCTCCGGTCACTAAAGCGGCAACACTTAAAAACTTACCCAATCCACTGCTTGCAGTATTTGCACTTGCACCTGTAGCTTTTAATTTATTGTTAAATTTATCTGTTGCTCCACTTGCCTTTAATATTTTGTTAGTTGCCGCATCTGTTTTCTTATTAATCTTATCAACAGTTGTTGAATAACCGTCAAAAAGTTTAAATATAGTACTGAGGGTTGCCATTATCTTCTTTTCCCCCTCTTTACTCTAAATTTTCTCGTTTGTGCCTTTTCATCTTCTATTCTTAATTGAATACTGGCATAAATAAAAGCCGTCTCCTTTTGGCTCATATTAGCCAAAACAGAAGGTAAAATATGAAGTTTCTGAAGTGCAAAGTGAGCAAGATTAAACTCTGCATCACCTTGCTTTATGCGTTTTTTATTTCTTCGATATCCTCGTTTATATCATCATCTAATCCGCTTAATTTTTGTGCTGCTTGTGCTAATTCTGCGTATTCACCGGCGTATAACATGGTCTTTAATAATTCTGTTTCTCCCAATACATCATA
>JAQUGH010000012.1 GCA_028684195.1 Clostridia bacterium
TTTCGACCAATAATAAAGTGCCCTTTTACGATAGTTGTCTTTGTTATTAATCTGGACTTCAATATCAATTAACTTATCATCCTGAGTTTTAACTTTTATGTCTAATATAGACATCTTTCCTTCTTTAATACTCTTTGTCCGAATAGCTAACCGTCGCTAAGACTCCCTCTTTAAAATAGAAAAGGGGAAACACCTGCTGAAGCAGTGGTAGTATATTGGGACAGGAATATCCCCAAATTAATGGAGATAAGCGACGCTAAGCTCCTGGAATGGTTCAACTAACCTTCAGTGGGGAATAAAACATCCCCACTGAAGAAAGTTTCACTTTATCGTTATATGGATTTAAATATGTAATTTCCTTTATCTTTTCATCTTCTTTTAATCCTAAAATAGCATTTAAAAGATCTATTAATAGAGCATTGCTTTCTTTATATGTACCTGCAAAAATCTGTTTGAACACAAAGTCCACAGTTGGACTCATCAATGGATACTTTGCCATTTTATTCCTTCTTTTCTTTATGTCTTTATTATATCATACTGCACTAAAAAATCATCCTTTAACAGCAACATTAACATCTGATATATTCTTAAATTCATTCATATATCTAATCACTCTTGAATTATCGAAACCATCTTCTTTTAATAGTAGTTCATATTTCATTATCATTCCACAAGATTCCGTAATAGTTTTAATATTGAGATATAAAATTATAAAAGCCTGACCCCGGTTTCCCCCTGTCCCCTTGTCTGTTTTACTAAATTTTTAAACAGCAAAAAAGAAGTATCATCTTTAAACCAATTGCATTCTGGATGCCACTGTACAGCAATTATGTTACTAGACTCTACACTCTCAATAGCCTCGATAAGCCCATCACTACTCCAAGCTACTGCTTTAAATCCTTCGCCCACTCGTCTAATAGCTTGATGATGAAAACTATTTACAAGGAAAGACTCCTTTTGAACTATATCAAAAAATTTGCTGTCTTGTTGTATTTGTACTGAATGAATCGGATACCATCGAGGAGCCTTTTGATTGTGCATATATTTTGTAACACCTTCTAAATCTTGATATATATCTCCCCCTGCGGCAATGTTCAAGAGCTGAATTCCCCGACAAATACCTAACGCTGGTTTACTTCCCTTTAAAACGAGTTTTGCTAAAGCCATCTCAAAAATATCCCTTTTAGGAGTTATTTCTCCCTGTCCCTTTAAAGGCTCCTCTTTGAAATAGTGAGGATCAAGATCACTGCCACCAGAAAAAATAAAACCATCTAATTCATTATAATATATATTTGCAAGTTCCGGAGAATCAAGGCTGGGAATTAAAAACGGAACCCCTCCCGCCTCTTTCACAGCACAAACATATTCATCATGAAGCTTATGCCAAGTCTTTTGCTCTTCCCAGCCACAAGTTATCCCAATAGAACAAGTCATTATTTTTCACTCCTTTATTAAACTTTGTTAAAATACATTGCTACTATAAAGGATATAAAAAGATAAGTTTTATATTCTCCAGATTATCTCTAGAAAATATAAAACTTACAAATTATGTGTCAATATTATGTCTACTATTTCTAATGAAACTACAATTCGTTTATCGCTCCCATGAATAAGAGATTTCCTGATATATCATCTCTAATAACAAAGAAGAAAGGTCTGTCTACTGTCATTTCAAACGGTATTGGAGGGTCAAGTTCTAATGCACAAGTTAATTTCATCATAATTGCTGTAACCGCCGCTGCTTCTGTACCATTTTCATCAACATCAATAAAAGTCTTATGAATGACTTCATCAATCTTCATAGATACTTCAGAAGATATTGAGCTAAAATCCGCACTATCGCTACATGCTATATTTAAGCCTATATTTTTTAAGACATCTGCAAATTTATTATAGGTACATTCTACTTTAAACTTTGGTAATTTCACTATTCCTTCTTTGTATTCCATTTTATTTAACAAGCCTGCAAAGATTTTTTCATTTGCTACTTTGAGAAAATCATCTAATTTATATCCCTTTGCAGGTAATAATACATACATACTTTGTTGACCTAAAACATAAGGCAATTTTACCAATTGAAGATTTTTATCTTCATAATAGTCAAAACGTTCTTGTTGTCGCATCATATCACACTTTGTTTTTCCACTATCTGCAAAGAAATCTTCTTTTTTTGTAAGCTTTTCTTTAAATTGATTCTGCCATTCACCATTAAAATATATTGCATTTATCAGCACCATCTGTAAATATTGGTCAATTTGGTCTTGTCCTATGATTTCGGGGATTTTGTGATTGGTCTTAGAATCTACCCAATTATTAATTGTCTTAGCAGAATCACTTGAATTATTAAAATCCAAAGCTTCTACTTCCGCAAGAAGTGAATTTTTTACTTTTTCTCTGTAATTTTCAAACACAACATCATTAAGTATTTTTTCATCATCTCGTACCCACACAGAGTTGGCTATATTAATTTTTACTTTTGAGTTGTTTTTATTTATTCGAGTTATAAAATCATATGTATTTTTATTTATCTGCTCCAAATCTGAACTATTTAATTCTAAAACTTTTTCTATTTCTGCTTTAGTAGCTCCCTCTGCTCCGTTATAGGCAAGTAAAAGTGCTGTTGAAATGCTGGTCGGTGAGATGAAAACATTTTCCCCTTTTTTTGATTTCATTAGTTCTGAGAAAACTTTGAAGGAGAATTTTGCATTGTCATTCTCCGAAGCAGGCACATAATCATCCTTTCCCATTTCGACAACATTTTTGCTATAATCCGTATCTGTATTTTCTTGATCAATTGGAACTTTCGTTTCTTCATCTATTATGTAACGTTCCATATCTCTATTTGTACAACCTGCCACCATTGCTGATAAGATGAAGATAACTAATATCATGACAATCATCATTGTTGGCTTGCGTTTTAACATTTTCTCTTACCTCCTTATATAATATTGAATATTGGGTTTTCTCATGTTATCTCCTTTTTATTTTACCTCTTACTACGTATGACGTTTTACTAATAAGATTTGTTCCATGTTTTTTTAATTATTTTTTATTTCCTTATTATTGATGCTCAAACTCTTCTTGCCTCTTGCGTTCAAAGACATTTTCCTCTTCTCGTGAATCAGGATTCCCTTGTTCTGCATTTTTCCTTTGTTCAATATTTACTCTTTCTTCGTCAACTTCTTTTAAATTACCTTCTAACACTGTACCCTGTTGTTTATTACAGTCAATCATTCCCCCAGGCATTCCTTTATCTTGTTCTACTGCTTGTACATACTTAAAATTTACTTCCCCATTGATCTTTTCAATCCCTTCTTCTAATTCTTTCCGACGCTTAAGCCAATTTCCTTCAATCTCTTCATTTCCATTTTCAAGTAATATTCCCTTCCTAGCATAATCCTCTAAAGCCCGCACGCCCTTAATGCTCCCAAAGTTAGTTTGAAGTCTTCCTAATAGTACCCTCTCATCTGTTGTTATACATCTTCCTCTCATATAAACCCACAATTCTGCTATATCATCACGACTAAATAACCTACTTGTATTTATGTTGTCATTTTTATTTTTTTCTGGTAGATAATCAAATAAGGGAGGCATAAACTCAACTATTCTTTTTATCCTTTCACATTCACTTCTAAACAATTCTAAGTTTTTCTTTGCATCTAGCGTTTTTTCATGATATTCAGGCTCTCTTTCTTTATCTATAGACATCTCACGAAGAGTATCACGAATACCACCCCAATAAAACCTTGTTAAATCTTTTAGATCTCTCAAGCTCATTTAATTTATACCCCCTTCTTTTGGTTTTAATCATATACTTTAATTATATGTGTTTAACAAAATAGTTTATTTTCTTATCTAACTTTCAGTTTTATTATAGCCTTCCTCTTCATTAAAGACAATAACAAAAACAAGTTCATAAGCTAGAAAAACAAAGGGACAGGGTTGTCAACAATCCTGTCCCTTTGCCTAACAATGGTTTAGTAATAACCTAACAATAATTTTCCCTTTCCAACTAATACCGTTATGTACCTATACATCAATCAAACCCAAGCTTATCTCCAAGGCCTTCTTCACTTTTATCATAAGTTCATCTCCAAGAGAAGATACCTTCTCCTTGAGACGTCGTTTATCAATTGTTCTTATTTGTTCCAGTAAAATTACCGAATCCCTTTCCAAACCGCATATCTCCTTAGAAAGTTCAATATGTGTAGGAAGTTTTGCTTTAGCTAATTGTCCTGTTATTGCAGCTACAATAGTGGTCGGACTATATTGATTGCCAATATCATTTTGGATAATCAAAACAGGTCTGGTTCCACCTTGCTCCGAGCCAACTACAGGATTTAATTCGGCATAGAAAATATCACCCCTATTAACGCTCATCAGCAACACTCCACTAATTTCGTTTCAATCAAAAGTCTTGCCTCTTCTTCACAGTAATTCGATTCCTCCGCCAAGGATAAATTTAAGCAGGCCATTTCTTGATATCCAATACGCATTTGTTCCCTCAAGCGGCTTTTCTTCTTCTCTTCCAGATAAAAACGCATAGCCTCCCTAATAAGCTCACTTCGATTTTTATTCTCATTACTTATCATTCCATCCACTTCTTCTAAAAGTGAAGCGGGTAAACAAATCATTATGCGTTTACTATCCGTCACAAATAAACACTCCTCTGCTTAAATAAAAAACATATTGTTACTTTGTATATACGATGATGCTATCTCATTATATATACAATTCATCTATCCAGTCAATATCAATTAGTAATAATTAACGTGTTTTTTTGCTTCTGCGGCATCCAAAATATGGAATCTCAATAAGAAATATTACAAATCACTTCCTAGTTTATAGTTTCCAATATCTCTGCCAATTTATCAACTAAAATAAATTTATCCAAATAGCTAACTTTCGCTTTATCTTGAAAGCTTCCATTCTTTAGAGCTGACTACACTTTTTCAATGCGTTCAACCTTATCCTCTATATGTGTCAAAACCTCATACCCTATGGTGTTAGACCATTCCGCAACATCATTCAACGTTACGTTAACGTTATCAAAAATGAAAACTTCATCACCAACATTTACGTTTCCAACGATGTCTGTAATGTCAAGCATAGTTAAATCCATACACATTCTTCCGACAATCGGAGCTCTTTGACCATTCACCACAAAGAAACCTCTATTAGACATAAGTCTGCTCAATCCATCAGCATATCCAATCGCCACTGTTGCAATTACGCTTTCTCTTTTCGTAATAAAAGTACGTCCATAACTAATGGAAGTGCCTGACGGAACGGTTTTTATTTGGAGAATCCTAGTGGAAAGCTGAAGCACAGGTGCTAATTTTATTTCCTTTGTTAATGATTCAGAGGGATAATACCCATAAATCATGTATCCCGGACGAACCATATTAAAATGTGCTTGTTTTTGAGTAAAAATAGGAACACTGCTACTTGCATGTATAAACCTAACTTTTCCATATATATCCTTAAAATTATGGATAGCCTCAGTAAATATTCTGGTCTGCATTTCAGTAAACTCAATATCCTCTTGTTTTGTGCTATCCGCAACTACGTAGTGCATATATAATCCTTCAACAACAACATTTTTAAGTTTTTTCACTTTTTTCGCAAATTCGCTTACACAGTCCGGATTAACTCCCAGTCTTCCGGCTCCAGTGTCAATCTCCACATGAATTCGAATTTTTCTGTCTGCTGACGCACATTCATTCAATTTTTCAGCAAATTCATAGTAACCTATTCCCACTATAAAGTTATTTTCTATAATTGCTGGAATATCCAAAGAATCTGGTTGATACAGGATCATGATTTTTTTGTCAGGAAAAATTCTTTTTAGGATCACCGCTTCTTTAACATCTGCTACCGCTAAATACTTGCAAAATCGAAATGCGTTTACAACAATATCTGTTCCGCACCCATAGGCATTCGCCTTGATAATTGGCATTACTTCGACTTCCTTAGATACAGCATTTTTGATTCTTCTGATGTTATTTTGCATAGCACTCACATCTACGTACATCTTCGTTGCACTTGACGGAAAATGTTCAAAGCTATCTTCACTGTAATCCATATTTAAATATTTCTTGATTTTCTCAAAAACATCTTCCATTTTAATGCTTCTTGATCCTTTAATCAGGATTACATCCTTTCCGCAAATATTTGCGGAAATAATATATTTCTTAAGACAAATATATAACTCTTCTTTGGTTTTAAAGGCATGACCACTTTCACTATAGCCCTTTGCAAAATCCTGATAATTATCGCCGACAAAAAATGCTACATCCGTCATCTCACGGCATAATTCACCTAAACGCAGATGCTCTTCGGGCGAAAATGTGCCTAGCTCATTCATTTCCCCTAATATGGCAATCTTTTTGCCTATATTTCTGTAGGATTTCAACGTTGTTAACGCTGCTTTCATCGCCTCGGGATTTGCATTATAGTAATCCTTAACAATCATGACGCCGTTGAAAATATATTCCTCATTTCGCAGACTTTCGTTAACAAAATAATGAAATGTATCCCTAATATCTTCCACCGATATCCCCATCTGTAAAGCACACGTAATTGCAAGCAATGCATTATTTATGTTGTAATTTCCATGTATCGGCATAAAAATCTTTGTTTTTACGCCTTCATTGACTAAATCAAAGCTCATTCCATCGTTCAGTGTTTCAATTGAGTCCGCATATACATGATTTCGTTTTGTCCCATCTGTTCCGGCAAAAAGTACATTTGCATAAGGAATATTTTCAGTGCAACACAAACGTTTGTCGTCACCATTTAGGATCAGCAATCCGTTTTGCGGATCCAAACCTTCAATAATCTCAAGCTTAGCTTTCAGTATATTTTCAACCGAGCCCAAATTACCAATATGCGCAGACCCAATATTCGTGATGACCGCAATATTCGGACCGGCTATTTGCGATAGCTCGGATATTTCACCCACATGATTCATGCCTAACTCCAAAACAACAACTTCGTGCTTAGAAGTCAACTGAAAAATCGATATGGGCAGTCCTATTTGGTTATTTAAATTTTTATAGGTCGAAAGCACCTTGTATTTCGACGAAAGCAACTTGGAAATCATATTTTTTGTTGTTGTTTTTCCACTGCTTCCCGTCACTGCTACAATCTTAATGTTGAGCTTTTTACGATAACAGGTTGCAAGCTGTGCAAGCGCCTTTAATGTATCTGGAACTTTGAGAACTGGAATTTTGCATTCACCCGAATATTCATCACAAACAACAAGTACAGAAGCACCCTTATCAAGGGCAGTCTTAATATAATTATGCCCATCATGTTTTTCACCAATCAGCGCAAGAAACACATCTCCTGACTGAATCGTTCTCGTATCCGTACTAACATTATTAATCCGAAAATCATTCGGAAAATCAAATTTCATCTTCAAAAACGAGCACAAATCGCTCAAATATATGTTTTCCATACACTCACCTTTTCAATAATTAGTTTGAATAAAATACTATGCTGTATTAAAAATCGATTATCGTTTCAAGAAGCTCCAACGGAAGAATTGGTTTTACTTCCTTCACTCCTTGCTGAAACAATACAGTGGAAGGAGATAGCCCAGGCAACGTATTTGCCTCTATAATAATAATTTCACCACTAACCGCATGAACAAATATGTCAATTCTGCAATAATCCCTAATCCCTAACTTTTCAGCAACTTTTTCAACCGCATATTTCACATTGTCAATAATTTTGGCAGAAACAATTTCTTCTGGCGGTGGTGTAATATTTACTCCTATTCCGCCCTGAAATTTTTCTTGTACACTTAATACTGCATTCTCTGCAATCGCTATACTCGGATTCAGAGAATGATAAACTCCGTTTCTTTCAAGAACGCCAACCGTCATCTCCACCCAAGCCTTATCGCCATACTCCAAAACGCCGCTCTTAATGGAAATATTTCCTGTCAAAATATATTCCTCCATAATGTATTCCTCTGCGTTCTCTGTCGACAGCGCAACCATAGTTGACTGATTATCAAAGGTATTCGGCTCTATATACTTATTATGGCTATATATTAACCGTAAATACACATCAAAATCTCGAAAAGATTTCAAAACAATAACTCCCGTTGAGCACCCATCTGTATTCGGCTTAATTACAACTGCATCACTGTTTAAATATTTTACGGTTTCTAACCAGTATTCTGACACTTTGTTATTTTTAACTAGCTGGTTCATCTCTGATATTGACAGCTTCTTTTTTCGTGCAGTTCTCAAACCGTTTAATCCGAGTTCCATAACTAACTGACCCGTCTTAAATTTATCCATACATATTTTTGATGTCGCCGACTTAGAACCATTAAACGGAACATCACTGTCCTCGAGCATCTTCTGAATCGATCCATCTTCACCAAATCCACCGTGCAATCCCAAAAATACATACGCACTATTTTGTTTTGCAAAGCTAATAAAGTTATCCAAAGAAATACATGTTTTCAGTTCAATCGAGCACAATGAATTTACATCAAGCTGCAAACGCTGACGAATTTCATCAGAGACAACGTAAAAATCCTTGTTATCTTCTAATCTGCACTTCCAACTGTTGTACTGATACATAATTTCTTCAACCGTATGGTTCAAGGCAACAGCATAAGGAAGCTCCAACACTTTGATTTTTTCCTGCTCTCGAAACAGTATAAACGGTGTAGCTTCATATTTATCCGAATTCAAAAGCTTCAGCCACACGTTTGTTCCGCTCATCAACGAAACTTGTCTTTCAGAAGTCCATCCGCCCATAAGTATATATATCTTCTTCTTTTTACAAATATTATCACATTTTTGTAAGAAATTAATATTATAGCGTGCACCAGCATTATTCAATATATAACAAATTAACCCCTGATGTGTAAGCCCAATCTTTGCACCCTGTTGGAAAAGAAAACTGTTTTGCTCCATACCACTGATGGGATTAAAATCAGAAAAATAAAGTTCACCCGACTCCAACACCCAACCATCAATACGCAAAAAATCTCTTGCACCCGCAATAGAAAACAAACGCTCCGCCGAAGCACGAATATTATCAATTACTTCTCGTGTAAATCTAGGCGGACAGTAATAATGCGTTCTCTCACTTGACATGTATTTTTTCTCCTGTGTAAAAACACCCGAACATTCAATTTCAGTAGGAATCAGTGCCGTCGGTTCATGCCGTTTGTTTTCAAGGATAATAACAGTAAATTCCTTCCCAACACACATCAATTCTACAAGAAGGGCGTCAAAGTCACCCCTGCAAAACAACTCCATTATTGTGCACACCGTTCCGCTAATTCCCGCCGTCTTCTCAACACCAATAGATGAACCACCCTCCACTGGTTTTACAATAACTTCAGCATTAACGTTCTTTAGCTCTTCAGTGAAAAATGCTGTCACATCTTGTGTAATCTTACCCTTACTCGAACTACGCTTTACAACCAACTTCGGAACAGTATAAAATCCATTTTTCATTAAGATACTAATTCCTGCCATTTCTTTATTGTACATACGGGAACACGAATCTGCCCCAGAGCCAACAAAATTAATATTAAGAGATTCCAACAGCTTTTGCAGCTCCCCATCCTCACCGTATTTCCCATGTATCATTGGAAAAACAATATCACTGCACTTTAACTCAGCCACAAAATCCTCATTTGACAGGTATTTACCTTCACTTTTAAGTTTAAAATCAAAATCACTAGGCGTATTTGAATACAAAAATTGTTGACTAATTATGTATTTTTCCATGTTTGTATTAATAAATATAACTTCAATGTCAACATCAGAAATCTTACCTATATTAGGTATACACCGATCTTGTGGTATTTAAGGAAATCCCTCTCTCTAAAGACGGACCACCACAAATTAATAGTATTTTATACACATTAATATACCTCGTATCGTAGTTTTTGAGGGTTTAAGTTAATAAATTCCCAGTTACAAACCCAATAATTTCGACCTTTATTTTCTAAAAATAACTGGATTCATCCGGTTCCGCAGAAAATTTTTCTCCATCATAAAACACATCTCCGACAATTATATGTACGTACCATAACATATTATATTATATTCTATATATTCTTTTCGAAAATAGATGTCAACAATCTTTACTTTTGCAATTGACCTACTATGGTTTAATACAAGATCTTTCCAGCCTTTTAATTGACAGTGGTAATGCTTCCACTATATCTCCTGCCATTACTCCTCGTAATCCTTTTTCCTCGGCCACTAATTCACCCGTCAGCCCATGTAAATATACTCCTAATACAGCAGCCTCCACCGGATTCAATCCCTGAGCTAAAAGCCCTCCAATAGTACCTGCCAAAACATCCCCCGAACCTGCTGTAGCTAGAGCAGAACATCCTGTAGAATTAATATAGAGCTGTCCTTCAGGAGAGGCAATTATCGTACCTGCTCCCTTCAAAACTACTATGACTTTAAACGTAGTGGCAACTTGAATAGCTACCTCTACACGATTTTCCTGAATATTAGCAACAGTTGTACCTAACAATCTCGCCATTTCCCCCGGATGAGGAGTTAAAATTATGGGACCGTGATCATTCTCCAAGATTTCCATATCCTTTGAAAGTGCATTTAGTCCATCTGCATCTAGCACTATAGGTATCTTAACTGTTAAAAGTTGTTTTAAAAGTTCGAAAATATCTTTGCTAGTTCCAACTCCCGGTCCAAACACAATAGCCTTTTTCCCTTTTATGTACTGTTTAATTTGTTGCCACGCTAAAGACGAGATTCCTTTTTCATCAGTTTCAGTTACTCCTTTTGTCAATGCCTCTGGTAAAGCTAAATCAAATAAATCTGCTAACGATTCAGGCAAGCACGCAGTAACCATTCCCGCTCCTGAACGTAATACCCCTTTACTCGTAAGAAAAGCTGCACCCATCATCCCTTTAGAACCTGCTATTACCAGAGCATGACCAAAAGTGTTCTTATATCCTTCTACATCCCTCTCAGGCAATAGATTCAGAACAAATTCCTTGTCAACATAATATTCTTCCCTATCCAAAAGAGCTAATCCCTCTTTAGGAAGAGAAATATCTGCCACAATTAATTGTCCCACATATTTTCTAGCAGGATAAAGAATAAGACCTCGTTTAGCCCAAGCAAAAGTGACTGTTGATTGTGCTTTGATACACACATCTCTTACCTGACCATTATCTGCATCAACACCAGTAGGAACGTCTATCGCCAAAACAGGACATCGACTATCATTTATCAGCTTTATGGCTCGTAAAATATTATCCTGTGGTTGCCCTTCTCTAAAACCCGTTCCGAATATACCATCAATCACCATATTACAATTATTTAAACACAATTTGAGAAGATAAAAACTGTTTTCATCTAATAAATAATGCCATTTAATACCAAACTGTTTAATATATCTCCAATTTTCCTTTACAGTTCCTTTAAAATTATCCGGTTTAAAAAGCAAAAATAATTTAACTTCCTTACCTTGTTGATATAAATGGCGTGCCACCACAAGAGCATCACCGCCATTATTTCCTTTCCCTACTAGAATAATATAATTTCCTTCTCCTTTTTCCCTACATAATTCCTGAGCTATTGTCGCAACAGATTGTCCTGCATTTTCCATTAATATGAATGGAGAGATCCCTCTTTTTCCCTCTGCCCAAGCATCTAACATTTTCATATCAGTTCCTGATATTATTCTCACTTTGCTTCACCTCCCCAACAGCAACAGCCATGGCATAACAACGACTATGGGAAATACTTAAATTTACTGAAATAATATTCTTTGCTTTCATAATTTTTTCTAATGGTAATTCAAAGCTAACCTGAGGACACCCCAAGTCATCGGGCAATATTTCTAAATTGTGCCAGGACAAGCATTTCAAGCCCTGCCCTAAGCACTTCAAAACAGCTTCCTTCGCAGCAAATCTACCCGCAAAAGACTGAATTGGATTACCCTTGCTCTTGCAATATTTTATTTCACGTTCAGTCAAAACTCTCTCCCATAAAGCAGGATGACGTGCTACCGTTTTTAAAATACGTTCAATTTCAATTATATCCGAACCTATATATATCATTTTACACCCCAAAATAAAGAAAAATATTAAAGTCTAGCCTTGTTCTTTGGCAATTATATTTCCTATACGACCTGCTATCTCCTCTAATTGAGTTTTATCTTCGCCTTCTGCCATCACTCTAATTAGAGGCTCTGTGCCTGAAGCCCGAACTAAAACACGTCCATTTTTCCCTAATATCTTTTCACCTTCAATAATAGCTTTATTAATTTCCGTATTTTCTTCCCAATTAGCCTTGCTTTTTACTTTTACATTATACAAGACTTGAGGAAAATTAACCATCCGGGCAGCTAAATCACTTAATTTTCTTTTTGACTCTTTAACCACCTTAATAAGATGAAGTGCTGTCATAATCCCATCTCCGGTTGTATTATGCTGAAGAAATATAATATGTCCTGATTGTTCCCCACCTAGAAGTGTATCTGTCTCTAACATTTTCCCCAGTACATATCGATCCCCAACCTTTGACTCAAATACTTTTATATCTGCTTTTTCAAAAGCTTTTTTTAAACCCATATTGCTCATAACTGTTACAACAACTTTATTTCCTAATTGTCCCTTTTGTTGCAAGTCAAGTCCACAAATAACCAAGATTTTATCCCCATTTACTTCCTGTCCATTTTCATCAACAGCAATAACTCTATCTCCATCACCATCATTAGCAATCCCCAAATCAGCTTTATATTGCACAACAGCATCCTGCAAAGACTGTATACTTGTTGAACCACACTTTTCATTAATATTAATCCCATCTGGCAAATCATTAATGCTAATAACTTGCGCTCCTAATTCTCTGATAACCCTCGGTGCCACATCACAAACAGCTCCATTAGCACAATCTACCACTATTTTCAATCCCTTGAAGTTAGCATCAATTTGTTTTTTAAGAAAATTAATATAGCATTCTCTAGCATCATTAAATGGTATACTTTTACCCAAATTATCACCGATTGGACGAGGTAAGTTCTCCATATCACCTAAAACAAGCTCTTCAATTTTTTCTTCTAACTCATCCGCTAATTTATAGCCCTGCTCATTGAAAAATTTTATTCCATTATCATAATAAGCATTGTGTGATGCAGAAATAACTACTCCTGCAACAGCCTTCTCTTTTCTCGTCAAATATGCTATCGCAGGAGTGGGTATAACTCCCGCAAGCTTTACATCAACCCCTGCAGAACATATTCCGGCAACAAGAGCGCCTTCCAACATTGAACCAGAAACACGAGTATCTTTTCCTAACACTATACTGGTTCTCTTGTCTTTATTTTTTAGCAGGGTACCTGCGGCTCTTCCCAGCCTAAATGCTAATTCTGGAGTTAGTTCCTTATTAGCAATACCTCTAACCCCATCTGTTCCAAATAATTTCCCCATTAAAAGATACCCCTTCCATTAAATATATTCATGTTACTCTTCATCTTCCTTACTTATAACTACTTCGACAATGCTAGGATCGATTTTTTGTATCTTGATATTTTCAGGAACATCTACTTTAACCTCTACACTACGAGTACCAACTTCCAATTCATTAACATCTACTAAAGCTTTAATTGTACTTATATCTAAATTTTCTATTTCATCTTTAAACCCCTTTATAATTATATTAATACTATTCGGTTTAACAGTGTAGTTATAGCCCTCTATTAGATTTTCTACACTCAAAGGTATATCAGTTATATTTTTAGTTACATAGGCATCTTCAACCTTAACTACTAATTGAACTGTTGGCTGATAAAGAAGATTCGTTCCCTTAGGTGGTACCAAGGCTATCTGGGTTGAATAATCCTCTTCTATCCCTGTTATATCAATAACCGCTGTGGAAACCTGCGTGATCTCGCTTAGTATTTCGTTGGGACCAGTTATTTTAACAGCTTCTGGTTTAAGAGTCACACTAGCAATCAATAATCCCTCTTTAGGTTCCCCTTTGATTTCTGGTTTTATAGTTACAGTTTTCGTATCCGTAGGCTTTGCAACAGGAACAAAAACTTGTATATTTCTAGGACTAATATCAAATTCGCTAGAAACTGAATCTCCCTCCTTTGTCAGTAAAGTAACGGGAGGATTTAAAACAAGGTTATCCCTAGCATGATTAAGATTAACAGTTACCAAAGCCGTTTCAAGATTATCTAATAATTGTCCTGCTCCTTTTACTACAATAAAAGAGGGTTCTAAAACAGGTTCATAACTTGAATAATCCTCCGCTGCAGTCCCCTGTATAATAACACTAATAGGAATATTCTTAACCTCAACTGTATCGACACGAAGTTTAACGCTTGATGGTCTGGTAAATACAGCTTCTACTCCAGTTGGTAACACAACATTTATAAAATACTCATCTTCTCCTCGCTCCGCATTACTAAGGTCAACATATGCCTTAATATCTGCAGTGGTAAGAGCTTCAACAATAGAATGCGCCCCTCTTATTTTTATTTCCACATCTTCAGGTTTATTACTTAACACCAACTCATTTTTTAGTCCAGTGCAAATTACTGATGTCGTTACACTTTCTTCAATAACAGAATTTTTCACATTAGCCACATAAAACCACAACAATAATGATAATAAAATAGCTAAGACCTTATATGCAAAATCCTTTTTTAACCATTTATACATACTAAGACCTCCAGTTAAACAGAGACGTTGTATTATGGTGCTTGGGCTGGAGACGCTTATTCAATATCTCTTTCAGTGTATTTTCATCAAGATAACGAGTTAATCGTCCTTCCTCGGCTACAGAAATAACGCCTGTTTCTTCAGATACAATTATACCAATTACATCTGACTGTTCCGTTAACCCCAAAGCAGCACGATGACGTGTCCCAAGCTCCTTAGAAAGATTTGGATTTTCTGATAGTGGTAAAAAACAACCTGCCGCTATTATTCTATCTCCCCTAATAATCACAGCCCCATCATGAAGAGGACTTTTAGGAATAAAAATATTAAGCAAAACTTCTGCAGAAACAAATCCATCTATTTTGATTCCAGTTTCAATATAATCATTGACACCAATTTCCCGTTCCAACATAATGAGTGCACCTGTACTATTCTTAGATAAGATTTTTACTGCATGAATAACCTGTTCAATCACTTTGGTCAGGGTTTCTTCATTTAACATTACCATCGGTCTGGCAAAAAATTTTCCACGTCCCAAACGCTCCAAAGCTCTCCGAAGTTCAGGTTGAAATACCACAGGTAAAGCCACAACCAACACCGTTTGTAGCTTATCTAACATCCATCCAACTGTTGTAAACCCAAAATATTCACTAACCAAAGAAGCTATCAATAATACTACTACACCCTTTATTAATTGAACAGCACGAGTTCCCTTAATTATCATCATCGCTTTATAAAAAACAAAAGCAACTAAAACAATATCTATTATGTTAATAACATTAAACATTCCCCATACTTGTTTCCACAAAAAGCTTCCCTCCTAAATAACGAGTTCATCTAAGACAAATTCGATAACTTATATCCAGATTCCTCTAACATTAAAACTTTTAATCTTATTTTTTTATTATGCTTTACTACTACTACTATGTTATAATTTGAATTAAAATATAATTGTGGGGGGGATCTTTTGCGTAAGTACATTCTACCATTAACCTTGATCTGTATTATATCTAGTTTTTTCCTTGTTTTTCAACTCAAAACACAAGCTAAAAACACAAATTTTAATCCCTTAAGTCAAAAAAGCCTAAATCTAATTACCATTATAAAAAATTTGGAACAAGAAATAGAAACTCAAGAAAACCAAATTGAAGCAATGCGTAATCAACTCAATGAACTTCAAAGTCAAAATAATAGTGGTAAATTACAAGACTTACGACAAGAAATAATAAAAGCTAAAATAGATGCAGGACTTACTGCTGTTTCAGGAAAAGGTATTGTTATAACGTTAGACGACAATAATGAGGGTCTTATTGCGGTACCTAACGATGATCCTAATAAATATATTATTCATTATGATCATATACTCAGTCTTGTAAATGAGTTGAAAATCGCTGGAGCAGAAGCTATTTGCATAAATAATCAAAGATTAATTAACACATCAGAAATTCGTTGTGTAGGAAACGTTATACTCATCAACATGACCCGAATTGCTCCTCCTTTTATAATTCAGGCTATTGGAAGTCCAAAACTTATGACTGAAAGTGTTTCTTTGGGACAGCTTAATATTTTAAAATCATCAAATTATCCTATTTTATTAGAAGAAAAAGAAGAAATCATCATTCCAGCCTACAAAGGCGAATTGCAATTTGAATATGCGAAATTACAATAAGGAGAGGAAGTTTTTTATGCGATTAGTGCTACCTATTATGGGATTAATCCTAGGAGCTTACATTGGTTCAACTTTAACATTTCAATTACCCGCAGTATATATTAAATATATGTCCATCGCAGTTCTTGCCTCTCTTGACTCCGTCTTCGGTGGTATTAAGGCAATTATGGAAAAGAATTTCGATGGTGCTACATTGCTTACCGGTTTTTTTACCAACGCCCTCGTAGCAGCTCTTTTAGCCTACCTTGGTGATCGTCTGGGAGTTGATTTGTATTATGCAGCAGTTTTTGCCTTTGGTGTACGTTTGTTTCAAAATCTTGCTATTATACGACACCACATACTTACTAGCTTTAAAAATATAAAAATATTTTCAGGTGATGATCATGAAAGACAATAACTATTATCTGCCATTAACAATTGTATTCGTTTTTTTTGGTATATTATTATCTTTGCAATTTCAAGCTCAAAATCGCTTTGCCAGTGACCTTTCTATGCAAAAAACTGAAAATCTTATAGCCATGGTTCGTGGTCTTTCAGACAAAAGACAAAAGCTGGCCCTGGAAATTGTAGATTTAAGTAGTCAGCTTAGTTCTCAATTGCAAAACTACAATGACGAAAAGAAAGTTATGGAAAGTATCACCCTACAAATGAATAAACTGCATATTGTAAATGGTTCTTTACCCTTAAAAGGTTCTGGATTAATTATTTCTATTGAGGAATTCATGCCTATCGTTTACACAGATCTGATTTATACTATTAATGAGCTTTGGGCAGCCGGGGCTGAAGCAATTTCGATTAATGACCATCGTATTACAAGTCTTGGCACTATTTCCAGTGCAGAAGATGATTACAACATTTATATTACAGTTAACTACATCAAATTGGAATATCCAATTATTATAAAAGCCATCGGAGACCCTAACAACTTAGAAAAAGGGTTAACCTTACCAGGTGGAATTATGGACAACCTTGCACTTTTTAATGCCTTTCCACAATTAGAACAGATTGATGAATTGGAAATTCCATCTGCCAGATCACCTTTCATATACTACTTTTTAAAAGAATACAAACCAGAAGAAAAAAGTGGAACTGAACTTGTTTCACCTTTAACAACACGTTATGATTCTAATAATAACTTAAACCCTAATAATGTAGATAAGGGACACTGAATTTTACCTTATTTGTCATACAAAACCCCCGAAGGCGTAGTCCTTCAGGGGTTTGTTTTTGTTTTGTCTTTTCTGTATTTACCTTCTAATTTTCTTTGTTATGTTTTTTTTACTAGGCATATACTTGTTTTCCATTTTTCACTAAACTTTTAAATTTACGAGCCGTTTCCTTTAAATCAGGAACCATCCCCATAGCTTTTAAAGCGGGTGCTTCCTTAGCCATAGTTCTCAACACATCATATATCTTCCATTTTCTTTTATCATTTACCGGAGAAATAAATAGATCATAATAATCCCTAAATTCATATTCATACACAACCTCCGAATGTGGACAAAGTTTGTTTATTTGTTGATCCATTTCACCCTTATAAATATTTAACCACACCCAATCCCCAGAAACATAATATTCTATTAAGCTCAATATTTCATCCGTTTGTTGATGCTTTTTTTCTATTAGAAAGTACCATATGTTGCTATTCAGCTGAAGCTTATAGGTTGCCTCAATTGTTAATACATTCATTGCTGATTTGTCACCATTCCAATAAATTAATGCCGCTCTAGATTTTAAACCCTTTAACCACGGGAGCTTATTATCAGTCTTCAGTAACATCTCCAACGGTTCCCCTGAAATAGCCGCTTTATATAATTCACGCACCGGAAAATAATATTTTCTTTTAAAAAGCACCTTTAATTCAGTGCTCTGAGCTATTAAATTTTCCATTTTCGCTAAATTTATAGCCTTTGGTGCATAAACAATTAATTCTTTCTCCGTAAGAATAAATTCACTAACAACACCATTTGTAACATCAAAGCTGTTATACGTTACACCCTCCGGCTTTAGTAACTTATAACACACACCCTTTTCAAACTCTCCCGTCAAGAAAATTTCCGAATTATTTTCTAACCATTTCTTTATACCTTTAGAATTGGAATGTACATACAGGGAACAAAACACTCGATAATTCATAGGATTTTCAGGATGATTTTCATCCAAAATTTTACGACTTACTTCTTGAAATACATCAATCCAAAATGTATCACCACCATCATTTAATACAAGTTCATAATTAATTTTCATTATTTCATCTTGTGGTGTACTTATTATAATAAACGCCTTGATTTTAATTTCTACTCCTTTTTCTTCAATACATTGCACCTTACTTTTAAGAAAAATATATCTACTTAAATCTTCACCCGCAAAGAGCATAAAATCTTCCCTTTTTCCCAACCTTTTTTTTCTTTCAAAACTAGATAGATCATAAAGCAAGGGATAATCAAGTCTTTTTAACGCCGCAATATAGACATTAGCAAACTCACAAGAAGTTAAGTTTTCAAATAATAACTTTTTTAGAAGCTTCGACCTATCCAATACTTCAATCTCATATTCCAATAAATACTTATAATTATTAAATTCTCGGGCTGGTTTTGTACAAAACTTAATGTTTTGTCCATAAGCATCCTGCAATAAAGATAGTGCCTCTGAAAATTCAATCTCTATATATCCATTAAGTTGATGTTCCCAATGCTTTTTATACGAAACAGGTATTTTTTTTAAATTATATTTTTTTATTCCTTCGTGATTAAAATTCAGAATGAAAGTATGCAGTTCAAGCTCCTTACTAATAAAACCTTTTTCACACATAATAATTAAACCACATTTACCACTTGGACGATCCAAAGTAGCATAGGCGGCAACACATCTTTCCATAGAAGCATTTTTTAGAGATTTTTGAGAGTCAGCCCAATTTAATTCTATAACTGCATTAAGAGCTGTTTCTCTAACTCTTCCCTGATATTTATTAACTAATTTCATAAAAAAAGAAATTAGTCTACCATCCTTTGACTTTGCTAATTTTGATATTAAAATAACTAAGGAATCATCAGAATACATTTTCAATATGTTATGTAACGGTTGATAAGGATTTTTTAATATATCATTTGCTAAGTTGTTTATAATATCTTGTGTAGCAGAGTTAAACCCTTGTGGAAAATAAGATTTCATTTGATTCAATCTTTTCACACCCCATTTTTCACACTTCAATAGCTTTTTTGTTTTTTTCTTCATTAGATTAATTATCCCTCTAATATATTTCCCCTATTATCCATCTTAAACCGAGCTTTTTATTGAATTTTTTTAATAAAAATAAAACAAGAGAGTTCAATTGCTCTCTTGTTTTTACGTAATATCATTTTAAATAACCTCTCCGCTCTTGCTATTCAACAACTCCCCTTCTGACCAAGCCATTTTGCCATTTACCCAAACATGTCGAACACCCTCGGAAAAAAGTGTTAGTTTTTCCATCGTTGAATGATCAATGATTGTTTTAGGATCAAATAATACCATATCCGCTCTGTATCCCTTCTTTAATAAACCACGATTATTCAATCTCAATCTTTTAGCCGGCTCAGAAGTCATTTTGGCAATCGCTTTTTCTAAATTCAATACCTTATTTTCCCGAACTAAATTACCTAGTATCTTGGAATAGTTACCATAAACTCTAGGATGTATAGCTCGTCCACCTGTATGTATTCCAGAATCACTTCCAAAGAACACCAAAGGATGTACAGCCGCTAATTTCATATTTTCTTCACTAATAGAACATTTAAAAGGCTTCTTACCAATATCCGTACTGGAATAAGTGTAAGCATACATATCTGCACTTATATCCAAGCCTGATTTTTTTGCTTCTTCAAGCATTTCTAACACTCTGGGGAATTTAGACCAATTTTTTGCATAGCCTGCTTTAATGTGACTGTATTGAACCGGAACCCCTGTTTTAAAACCAATATTTATAGCTTCCTCAACAGCCTTCAAAACATTATCATATTCACTGCGAATATGTGTAGAATAATATCCACCTGTTTCCTTTAAAACTTGACATAACGCCATAAGCTCCTCTGTAGTAGCATACGTCTGAGGCCAATACTCCAACCCTACCGACATCCCTACTGCTCCATTTTTACGAGCTTTGTATAAATGCTCCTGCATCTGGTTTAATTCAATATCTTTTATTTTTCCACCACTATCCTTGCCTCTGACAATCCCTCGCAAGGTTGCATACCCCATGAGTAAACCATAATTTATTGACATCTTAGGTACAGTGTCAAAATACTTGCCAATATCCCGTGGTGACCGACCACAGTTACCTCCAATTTGAGTTGTCACTCCCTGTGATAGAAAGGGACTCATATCTCCACCAGCGTGAAAATAATTTTCTGTATGAGTATGTATATCAATAAAACCCGGTGCCAAAACAAGCCCCTGCCCATTAATTACTTTTGCATCAGCAGGCAATAAGAAATCCCCTATAGCAACAATATCCTTTCCTTTAACAGCTACTCTTCCTAAATAGCCTGGTTTTCCTGAACCGTCCACAACAATAACATTGTCAATTGCCCAGTCACATTCTAGCAGCTTTACAGTTAGCTGAGAAACACTAATGTTTTTATCTTTTTCTGCTATTAATCCACGATATGTTAAACCCAATGGTAACATAGCTGAAGTTGCAGCCACACCTAATCCAATTAAAAACTGACGTCGTGTTAACATTTTACCTACTTCATCCCTTCAACTTAAAAATAATAGTAAATATAAAACAACATATTTCTATTTAGTTCGCTATAATTCCTCTTAATACCTTCTTCATACAATGACTTGTTCCAGTCACTATAGCACAAAACTTATTAATATTTTGCCTTCAATAACATTAAATAAAGGAGTCATTACCAGGTTTTATCAACCGGCAATGACTCCTTTATTTAGTAATATCTAATTATTACCTATCTCCCTTGCTCCAATTTCTAAGGCCTGAGCATTTAATGGAAGTAAATGATGTTTGCTCTTTGATAAAACTTTTTTCAAAGATTCCATGATGGAATCAATTTTAACAAGTTTATCTATCTTCAATAAAGCTCCCAACATAACCATATTCGCTACACGAACATCTCCTAATTCAGTAGCTTTATCATTTGCAGATATATAATATACTTTAACATCTTTCCTCTTTATCTTTCTATCTATCAATGAAGAGTTAATAAAAATAACTCCACCATTTTTTACCGACATTTCAAATTTATCCAAAGATGGATTGTTCATAGCAATAAGAATATCCGGTTCAGTAACGTGCGGAGAACTAATAGGATCATCAGAAATACTTACTGAACAGTTAGCAGTACCCCCTCGCATTTCAGGACCATAAGACGGAATCCAAGCAACTTCCTTGCCCTCAATCATTCCACTATATACCATAAGCTGACCCATAGACATTATTCCTTGCCCACCAAACCCTGCAATCATAATCTGTTTTAACATCTTATTTCGCCTCCTCAGGACTTTTGAATTGTCCTAACGGAAAGTAATTCATCATATCATTTTTAATGAAATCTAAAGCCTGTACAGGCTTCATATGCCAATTCGTAGGACATGCTGACAGAACTTCCACTAGTGAGAACCCTTTGCCTTCAACCTGTAACTGAAACGCTTTTTTTATAGCTTCCTTTGTTTGCCGAACATTCTTAGGATCATGTACTGACGTACGAGCAAGATATGTAGCTCCAGGAAGTGTTGCTAATAATTCACATACTTTGATAGGATATCCTGTAAGTTCTGATTTACGACCCAAAGGTGAAGTAGTTGTCTTTTGTCCTATCAAGGTTGTAGGAGCCATTTGTCCACCCGTCATACCATAAATTGCATTATTAACAAAAATAACTGTAATATTTTCACTGCGTGCCGCAGCATGAACTATTTCTGCCATTCCAATAGAAGCTAAATCTCCATCCCCTTGATAACTAAAAACTATTGTATCAGGGCGGGTTCTCTTTACACCCGTAGCCACTGCAGGTGCACGTCCATGAGCTGCTTCAATACAATCTACATCAAAATAATCATACGCAAAAACCGCACATCCCACAGGTGCAATACCTACAGTTCTGTCTTGCAAACCTAATTCATCTAAAACCTCAGCTACAAGACGATGAATTATACCATGATGACAGCCAGGACAATAATGAAATTTTGCATCAGTTAAAGATTTGGGACGATCAAAAACAACTGCCATTTTATTTCACCCCCCCAAATTTTTCAGACATTCTCTTTATTTCTTCAAAAATAGCCCGAGCTGTTGGAACCATTCCCCCAACACGACCATAGAATTCAACAGGCAATCGTCCGTTTAAGGATAATTTCACATCTTCAACCATTTGCCCCAAACTCATTTCTACTGTTAAAACTCCTTTAGCTGATACAGTAGCAGCATTAAGCTCTTTTTCAGGATAAGGCCAAAGAGTAATAGGACGAAATACACCTGCTCTTATTCCCTCTTCTCTTGCCATATCAACTGCGGATTTAGCAATACGAGCTGTCATGCCATAAGCTGCGACAACAATTTCAGCATCTTTCGTAAGATAACTTTCCGCCATCGTTTCTTTACTCTTTATTTCCAGATATTTCTTTTCTAATTCACGGTTATGTACCTCTAATTCTTCAGGCTTTAGATAAAGGGAATTTACAATGTTGGATTTTTTTCTACCATTTTTACCTGTAGTAGCCCACGACTTATCAAAGGAATCTCCTGAGGTTTCAACACCAAAATCCACTGGCTCCATCATTTGACCAAGCATTCCATCTCCTAAAATCATTACAGGATTTCTATACTTTTCCGCCAAATCAAAACCTTTTTTAACCAAATCTGCAATTTCCTGCACTGAAGCCGGTGCTAATACTATTAAATAGTAATCTCCATGCCCGCCTCCCCTAGTTGCTTGAAAATAATCCGACTGTGATGGTTGTATTCCACCGAGACCCGGTCCGCCTCTCATTATATTAACAATAATACATGGTAATTCCGAACCAGCAATATATGAAATTCCTTCCTGTTTTAAACTAATCCCCGGACTGGAGGAAGACGTCATTACCCTCACTCCTGTTGCTGCAGCACCATAAACCATATTAATCGCCGCAACCTCACTTTCCGCTTGCAGATAAACACCGCCTATTTCTGGAAGCCTACGAGATAAATATTCAGGAAGCTCACTTTGTGGCGTAATCGGATACCCAAAAAAATAACGGCAGCCAGCTTTAATTGCGGCTTCTCCAATAACTTCATTACCTTTCATCAGAACCTTGCTCACTTTATTTCCTCCTTTTCGATCTTTATAACCAAATCCGGACACATCAAAGCACAAAAGCCACAACCTACACACTCTTGTGGATTAACTAATTTAGCAGGATGATATCCCATTGCATTTATGTAACCTGCCATTTCTATAATTCCTTTGGGACAAGCATTTTTGCACAGTTCACAACCTTTACATAATTCTTCGTTAAAAGTTACTCTAACCTTAGACATGACAACACCCCCCTTTATTATGATAACTGTTTAGTCTCCATAATATGCCTGTTCAACAATATCACATAACCTACATTATAACAGTTTATAATGAGATTTTGTATGCTGTAGCAATAAAAAAGCAAACAAAAAAAGCATTATATAAGCAAGAAAATTCATTCTACGCTTTGATATTCCTTGCTTATATAAGACTTTACTAGCCATCATATAATATAAAGTAAGTTCAAAAACAACTATTCTTCTGCTCTTGATATTACAACTCTATTTTTCCCACTTCCTTTAGCAATATATAACGCATCATCAGCTGTTTTTATTAAACGCTCTACAGTACTATTTCCTTCCCCCACTGTAGAACTCACACCAAAGCTAGCAGTTATATAGGGGATTAAATTACCATCACTGTCTTTTAAAACAATACTTTTTATGCCCATACGCAGCCTTTCTGCAATAATTGATGCTTGCTTTGAATCAATCTCCGGTAAGCATACACTAAACTCCTCGCCACCATATCTACCGATAAAATCCTGTTTTCTTACCCCTATACCCAACTGATTTGCAACATTTTGAAGCACTTTATCACCAATTAGATGGCCAAAGTTATCATTGAACTTTTTGAAATTATCTATATCTAGCATAATCAAAGATACTGGTTGCCCCGCCTGTAAATTACGTTCCAATTCAGCCTCTACACGTTCTATGTAAGCTCTTCTATTCAACAGACCAGTTAAGTAATCTGTTAAGGCCAACTGCATTATTCTATTCTCCAAATCAATAATTCTTTTTCCATTTTTTATACGAAACTTAAATTCCAATTCATTAAATGGTTTTATGATATAATCATCAGCACCCGCCTCAAGACCTCTAATTACATCATCCTTGCCAGAATTAGAAGTTAACAAAATTATATATATATAGCTTTCATTTAAACGTTCTCGAACTCTTTCGCACACCTCTATGCCAGTCATCTTGGGCATAACCCAATCAACTATTGCCAACTTCGGACCATCTTCACGTTGAAGTATTTTCCAAGCTTGTTCCCCATTGCAAGCTAACTCAACCTCTAATCCCCAACCCTCCAAAGTAGTCTGTAATATTCTCTGATAATACTTACTATCTTCCGCAATAAGAACTTTCAATATTTTCCCTCCTAACTGCATAGCCTATCTCACAACTACATTGTAGTATTCTCCTTCTATATGAATAACTCCTTTCTATAATTTTTTATTCTTGATAAATTTTCAATACAAAACAAATAAAGCTAACAATTAGATAGGGTTTATGACTTCGACTGATTGTTAGCTTTACTTTAATCCGTTCACTTTATTAAACAATCTCTCTTAAAACGGCATCGCCCATAGCACAAGTTCCAACACAAGTATCCCGCGGCAACCATATGTCTGCTGTCCTCAAACCTCGTTTCAAAACAATATCAACAGCCTTCTCTATTGCCTTGGCAGCATCAAAAAGTTTAAATGAAATTCTTAACATCATCGCCACAGATAAAATTGTTGCTAAAGGATTTGCCTTATCTTGTCCAGCAATATCAGGTGCCGAACCATGAGCAGGTTCATATAAAGCAGGTCCCTCTCCAATACTTGCTGAAGGAAGCATTCCCAGAGAAGCCCCTAAAACAGAAGCCTGGTCGGACAAAATATCTCCAAACATATTTTCAGTAACGATCACATCAAACTGAGCTGGATTAGAACATATCTGCATCGCACAATTATCCACATACATATGGTTTAAAGATATTTCTGAATAACCAGTTGCTTCTTCCTCCACTATCTTCCGCCACAAACGAGAAGTATCTAACACATTAGCCTTATCAACAGAAGTAATCTTTTTACGGCGCTGTCCTGCTAAATCAAAAGCTATTTTCACTAAACGTCTGATTTCTTTTTCATTATATTCAATTGTATCAAAAGCTCTTTCGATATTATCCTTAATCTCTGTTCCCCTTGAGCCGAAATAAGCTCCCCCCGTTAATTCTCTGACAATAAGAAGGTCTACCCCTTCCACTTTTTCATTTTTAAAAGGAGATTGGTCAATTAAATATTTCCAACATTTAATTGGTCTAAGATTTGCATACAATTGAAGATACTTGCGAATCTCCAATAACCCTTTTTCAGGTCGTACAGAACCTGCTTTTTCCCATTTAGGTCCTCCCACCGCACCCAATAAAACAGCATCACATTGTTTAACTAAATCTTTCGTTTGTTGTGGGAAAGGGGAACCTGTCTCATCAATAGCCTTGCCCCCAATTAACCCTTCACTGCATGAATATTCTACACCATAAACTTCTTTTACCTTTTCTAAAACTCTGAGCGCCTGTTTAGTTACCTCAACGCCTATTCCATCCCCCGGAAGAATTGCTAATTTAAGCATTCCCATTCACCTTCTTCCTGATATAGGGGACGAATCCCCCACTACTTAAAATTTCTAACATAAAAGGAGGGAATGCTTCGCCCTGATAAGTTATATTTTGCGATATATCATTGATTTTTCCTGTTTTGGGGTCAACCTCAGCTATCGAATCTCCTTCTATTGACTTTGCAGCATCAGGAGCTGTTATCACAGGAAATCCAATATTAATGGCATTTCGATAAAATATACGAGCATAACTTTCTGCAATTATACAACTAAAACCAGCATATTTAATAGCTAACGGAGCATGCTCCCTGGAACTTCCGCACCCAAAGTTTTTCCCAGCTACCAATATATCCCCCTGTTGAACTTTTTGGGGCAAATTAGGTATCAAGTCTTCAAGACAATGCAAAGCTAAATACTCACCCTCAGAACGATTTAAATATCGTGCCGCAATAATAAGATCTGTATCTACATTATGACCCAGTTTCCATACTTTACCTCTTAATGTTTTTAATTCTGTCATTATAGTACCTCCTCAGGAGCAGCAATTCGTCCAAGTATAGCTGAAGCCGCAGCAACAGCAGGACTTGCCAAATACACTTCACTTTCCGGATGTCCCATGCGACCTACAAAATTCCTGTTGGTTGTAGAAATAGCTTTTTCACCTTTAGCCAATACCCCCATATATCCACCTAAACAAGGACCACAAGTTGGCGTACTCACCACTGCCCCAGACTCAATAAAAATCTCTACTAATCCTTCTTTTATTGCTTGTAGATAAATTTCTCTTGTTCCAGGAATAACAATAACTCTTACCTCCGAATGAACCTTTTTATCCTTCATAATCTCCGCCGCTACCCTCAAATCCTCCATTCGTCCATTAGTACATGAACCAATAACTGCTTGATCTATCTTAATATGGGTTGAATCCATAACGTCATGGGTATTCGATGGTAAATGAGGAAAAGCTACTTGGGGTTGAAGAGAAGTTACATCTATTTCTAGAATATCATTATAAACAGCATTATAATCACTTTTATATATTTTCCAAGGACGTTTTGCCCTAGTTTGAACGTACTCAATTGTCTTATTATCGACCTCTATAATACCATTTTTAGCACCAGCTTCGATAGCCATATTAGTCATTGTAAGTCTACCATCCATAGATAACTCACTAATTGCATCCCCAGTAAACTCCATTGCCTTATACTGAGCACCATCAACGCCCATCTTCCCTATAACAGCTAAAATATAATCCTTCCCTGTAACCCAAGGGTTCTTCGGTTTGCCCTTTAAGATAATTTTTACTGTCTCCGGAACTCTAAACCAAATTTCTCCCATAGCCATTCCAACAGCTAAATCCGTACTGCCAACCCCTGTTGAAAATGCTCCCAATCCCCCATATGTACAGGTATGAGAATCTGCTCCTATTATTATATCACCTGGAAGAACTAAACCCTGTTCCGGTAAAAAACAATGTTCAATGCCATTACGTCCCACTTCATAATAATGAGTTAATTCCTGCTTTTGAGAAAATCTTTTTATATCAAGGCATTGCTGTGCTGACGGTATATCTTTAGCAGGAGCGAAGTGATCAGGTATTAAAACTACCCTTTCTTTATCAAAAACTTTTTCTAATCCTATTTTTTCAAATTCCTTAACAGCAATGGGACCTGTTATATCATTGGCTAAAACTAGATCTAATTTCGCATTCACTAGCTCACCGGCAGAAACCTCTTGAAGATTTGCATGTGCAGCCAATATTTTTTCTGTAATTGTCATTCCCATGTTGTATCTCTCCCTTATTATTAAATATTTTCAGGGGCTTTTACTAATTCCGGATATTTCCTTACAATTTTATTCAGAGCATTAATATATGCCCTCGCACTAGCTTCAATAATATCCACACTCAATCCTCTGCCCATAAAGATATCTTCCCCCATACTTACATGAACAATTACTTCACCTTGTGCATCTTTTCCTTCTGTTACAGCACTAATGCTGTACGATTCTAATTTTACTGGTAATTTTGCTACTTTTTCTATAGCTCTATATGTAGCCTCTACAGGTCCACCAGCACAAGCTGCCTCTTCTACCAGTTCACTCCTAACCATCATACCCACCATAGAAGTAGCAGTAATATTTGTACCTGAGGAAATTTGAAGATGATCAAATATATAAATTTGTTCCTCGCTTCCAATTAATTGACTATCCACCAACATAATTAAATCTTCATCTAAAATATCTTTCTTTCTATCAGCAAGTAGCTTGAATTCTGTAAAGGTCTTATTAAGAACTTCCCCTTCCAAGGAATAACCCAATTTTTGCAATTGCAGTTGCAAAGCATGACGTCCTGAGTGCTTTCCTAAAACAAGCTTATTAGAAATTATACCTACCATTTCAGGGTTCATAATTTCATAAGTTTCTCTTTCCTTAATAACACCATCCTGATGAATACCTGCTTCATGTGCAAAAGCATTTTTCCCCACAATTGCCTTATTAGGCTGAATACTCATCCCGGTAAGAGTACTTACCATACGACTAGAACGGTACAATTCACGTGTATTAATCCCTGTTGCATAACCTAAATAACCTTTTCTGGTATAAAGCGCCATCACAATTTCCTCTAAAGAAGCATTTCCAGCCCTTTCCCCAATTCCATTAACAGCAACCTCAATCTGTCGTGCACCATTAAGAATAGCAGACAATGAATTAGCAACAGCCATTCCTAAATCATTGTGGCAATGAACACTAACCACAGCTTTAGAAATATTAGGTATGCCCTCACGAACAGCTTTAATAAATTCACCAAATTCCGCTGGGGTAGCATATCCAACTGTATCTGGAATGTTAATAACAGTAGCCCCCGCCTCAATTGCCTGAGTTAATACCTCGCAAAGAAATGGTATTTCACTGCGAAAAGCATCTTCTGCAGAAAATTCCACATCATTAACCAAGCTTTTGGCCAACCTTACACCCTCCACAGCCATTTTCTTTACTTCTTCCCTCGTCTTTTTTAATTTATATTGCATATGTATCTCAGATGTTGCCACAAATGTATGAATTCTTTGCTTTTTGGCAATTTTTACCGCTTCATAAGCAGCCATAATATCCTTTGGATCAGTACGAGCAAGAGCCGTTATTACTGGTCCTTTAACCTCTTTAGCTATACGTTGAACAGCTTTGAAATCTCCCTGTGAAGCAATGGGAAAACCTGCCTCAATAATGTCCACACCCAATTTAGATAATTGCTGGGCAATAGCTAATTTTTCTTCACTATTTAAACTTACACCTGGAGACTGTTCTCCATCACGCAAGGTAGTATCAAAAATAAATATCTCTTTATCATCCTCACACACAAAAATTACCCCCCCTCTTTAACAATGGTTGAACAATGGTTGAACAATGGTTGAACAATCGTTGAACAATCGTTGAACAATCGTTCAGCTATCATTTTCCCCTGTCCAACTGTCCAACTGTCCAACTGACCAACTAACCAAC
>JAQUGH010000108.1 GCA_028684195.1 Clostridia bacterium
TTTTTATAGAAAAGAGAGGATATGTATAGCGGAAATTAGTTCTAATAACTTATGCTGATATAGCATATTTTTTAAAAAATTCATTGGGTTTTTTTATTAGTGATAAATTTTCATGCGATTGCCGTGGTCTTAGATATTTGTTCTATTGACATACTATAAATACTATTTAATAAAGAATCTCCCCGCCGTTTATCTCTATACCGAGAAATTCTCTTTTCACTATCCGAAAAGTATTCTGCTAAATATTCTGTTATTTCATAATGAGAATTCCTATACGTAGAACCAACTCTAAGCATATGTGTCTTTTCGCCAAAATAGTTACCACTTTTCTCAAACCACATTTAGATTACCCCCTACAGGAAACACAGGAACAAAACCACAGGGACGGTTCTCTTGCTTCCTTCTTCGCACTTAGATTATACTGATTTTCTAAATTAATAAATTAAAAATGTTGGACATATCTCTTTTCTTAGCCCTATTCTCTACAATAATGTAATTTCTTTATATACATTTCCCTCTAAATCTTTAATCTCAAAAACATCTTTCTCCAAAACCCCATATGTATTAGGATTATTCTCCTTTGGCAAGGTAATTGATCCTGGATTTATAACAAATACATCTCCCTTTTTCTCCGTTTTAGGTATATGAGTATGTCCATAGATTAAAACATCCCCTTTACTTAATTTGGGCAAATTATCTTTATTATAGATATGACCATGCGTTAAGAATAAACGTCTTCCCTCCTGCAATACAATAGAATAAGTCGCCTTAATAGGAAAATCAAGTACCATTTCGTCAACTTCACTATCGCAATTTCCCTTTACCGCTATAATTTTATCTGCATATTCATTAAGTAACAATGCTACTTCTTTAGGATCATATTCTACAGGTAATGGATTTCTTGCACCATGGTATAGCACATCACCTAACAGCACAATATAATCAGCCGCTTCTTTTTTGTAGACTTCTAATGCTTTCTTTGTGTAATAGAGCGAGCCATGTATATCCGATATAAATAAAAGCTTCAAAATATATCCCTCTCTTCATTTGTCAACAATCTTATTATATCTCTGCATTCTTACACGCCATCACTTTCACTTAAACCATTTCCATTTTAAAGCCTAACAACCCATCTTTTCGATACCCTTAAATCATCTTTAAGTTATTTTTTGTCATATAATTTCGGCTTCATTATTTTTTCATAAAATTTTACTTCCCATCTGCCTGTTTCTTCTAAACTAGTAACGCCACATTTTCTCGCTTCCGTACATCCCTTAGACATCATACACGGTCTATTCACCCCACCGAAGATTATAGGAGCAACTTCCTTAAGCTGTTTAATCTGCTGATAAGCAATCAAACGAATTTCTTTTTGAGCCCGCAAACATAATCGTTTAGCACTATGATGAATCCAACTGGCAGCATTACGAGAATCCATATACATAGTATTTATGCCCAGTGGTAATGTGGCTCTTACTGTTTCCCGAACACGTTCTCCATTAAGGTCAAATTCATTCCATATTTCATTTAATTCCTCGTCTGTATACTTAGAATAAAATCTTATCGTACGTTCATGCAGTTCAATCCATTCTTCTCTCATATCTTTTAAAAATTGTTGCTTTTTTTTATCATCCGTCCGCTCGATCACCGTTTCACTCAAATAATCAGGCAAATAATAGGTCAGACTTTCGTTATCCGCCCTACAGTACCGCAAACTTCTTTCATCAAAACTTGCATGGCGTGCTCGCAAATCCTGACGTGCAACAAATATTGGAACCTTTTTGAAGAATGTGAATAAATTATGCTCATAGACGGTATTATGCCCCGACTCAACACAATGTAGCACGATTTTTTCCGCTAACTTCCCACCATAGGTAATATTCGTATCATAACAATTAGCCGCAGCATTTGCCGCAATCCAATCCGCATCATCTGTCCATTGTACTAATACCGAGGTTAATAACGGAATATTTTTTCCCATCTCAACGACATTTTTATATTTTTTCCCATCATACTCCAGTTTCCAACCCAAATTGTCTCTCCCCTTACTCTATTGAATTTTCATTATCAAAAGTGAAAAAATTATAACAATTTATTTACAAGTGTTTCAATAATTAAATCTTCATTGTTTTTATTTTTAATAATTTCACTAAGGGACTTAAATGCTAAGTGTTCTTTTATTTTACTAGCATTAGATGTAACTACTAAATGAATTTTATCTAATGGCATTTTTTGATAAAATGCTTCTATAGCAGGTGCAGGTCTGTTTGCCCACAACGGAGTTACTAAAATAATTTCATCTGCATCATCAATATTACCATTGATTTCAATTTTAACATCCTTTTTCCTTACCGCATAGTATCCACCTTTAATAAATCCTAAAACGCCATCCCAATTCATGTTATCTGTAATTTTTACAGCCTCACAAGAGAGCTTATTCGCTATTTTTTCAGCTACCCTCTTGCTGGTACCGGTTCTTGAAAAATAAACTACTTTATAATTCATAATATCATCTCCTCCATATTATTTAATTAACAAAACCTACCTCAATACCTCTTGTGCTATCGCTATTAATACATTCTTAATATGCTCCCATCTACTTAATTATATATTCTTTATATATCCTTTATTTTCCTCCCAAAACTATTTTATTGTCCCAATTCTTAAATACATTGTTGTAGGTTAATCTAAAGAAGTAAATCGCCATTATCAAGCCAATAATTTCGGCAATCAAAAACGCATACCATAATGTATCTAGTCCAAATGTACTACCTAAATACCATGATAATGGTAATAAAATAATTATTTGTCTAATAAACGTCACGATCATACTGTAATGTGCTTTACCCATACCTTGAAACGCTGTACATAAGATAATTGTGATGGCTGCAAACGGAAACATCAAACACATTCTTCTAAACGCAACTATTCCAATATCTAACATTTCTTGTGTGCTATTAAAAATCATCAAAAGTGGTTTTGGAAAAACTAAAAATATCACCATTCCTAAAGTTAAATACCCAAGAGCTATCATACTTGCAAACTTTAAGGCTCCAAATATTCTTTTTTTGTTTTTAGCCCCATAATTAAAACCTATCACTGGCATAGTGCCTTGCGATATACCGAACACAGGCATAAATATGAAGGATTGCAGTTTAAAATAAACCCCTACTACTGCTATAGAAGCATCACTAAAGCATGCTAAAATCAAATTTAATCCTGTTAACATAACCGATACCAACCCCTGCATGATAGTAGCAGGTAAACCCACTAAAATAATACCAGCAGTTATTTTGTTACTGTATGTAAAATTTTTCGGATCTAATTTCAAATATTCCTTACCTCTAAAAATTACTAACAAGACATAAAGCATAGAGATAAACTGTGCTAATACCGTTGCAATTGCCGCCCCTTCCACACCCATTGCAGGCAAGCCAAACCATCCGAATATTAAAATAGGATCTAAAATAATATTTGAGATAGCACCAATTAGTTGAGCCTTCATAGGTTTTACCATTTCGCCGCTACCTTGTAAAATACTCATTCCTGCCTGTGCAAAAATACGTCCAAACGAGAAGACTAAAATAATACGTGTATAATCTATACAATATTTTAATATAACCGGATCTTTGGTAAACCAATTAAAAAAATCATCTACAAATATAAACCCGCCTATAGCTACAATCAAATATAATATCCCAGCCAATAAATATCCATGCTCCGCAATATTCGTAGCTGTTTTTTTATCGCCTTCCCCTAATTTTCTAGAAACTGAAGAATTAATCCCCACACCCAGTCCCACAAATGCAGAAATTAAAATCAGTTGCACTGGAAATGCAAGTGATAATGCAGTTAAAGCTTCTTCATTGATTCTTGATACAAATATGCTATCCACAATATTATACATTGCCTGTACCATCATTGATAAAATGGCTGGTAATGACATCGTTAATATCAGTTTTGCTATGGGCATTGTCCCCATTTTATTACCCTTTGTTGATTCCATTAATTCTCTCCTTCGTTGCAGCATCATCTACATAAACATTAGCACAATCTTTGAATTCTATTATACCTTAATCATTCACCAAAATACAAAAATATTATACTATCATCCGTCACCTGACAATCGTCTGTAAATAGTTCAAAATCCTTATCTCTATGATTATTAAATTCAAATCGAGCACCAACAATATCACCTATTATTGCACCTATCATTATTTTCGCCACCAATGATATAAAGTAAAATTCATGTTGAAATTTAAAGTGTCCCCTTTGTCAAGACAAAAAATCATATCTTTATGATAAACTAAATATCACCAATTGTAGCATATGTTAGTAATAGAAGTATTCTTAACAAATTGCCTTTTTATACTTCTAGCTATGCTACTTTTCTCTCTGTGTAAATCTCTACCGGGGTTTGATAACCGTGTGTTTCATGTGGTCGTTCAACATTGTATTCCTCAATATATTCCCTAATTCCAATTCTCAATGCTCTTGTTGTTAGATATTCATATGGGTAGATTCGTTCAGTTTTTAAACTTCTGAACCATCGTTCAATAACGACATTATCAACCCAACGTGCTTTACCATCCATACTTTGTCTGATACTTGTACTTTTTAAATATTCAGTGTAATTATCACTCGTGAACTGACTACCTTGATCACTGTTAATAATATCTGGTTTCCCATATTTACTGATAGCATTTTTAACTGCTGATAAAACCGGTGCTGTATCAAGCGTATCTGAAAGTTACCAGCCTACTATATATCGACTATACCAGTCTATAATGGCAGTAAGGTACATATGGCTTCTACCCATCCTAATATAGGTGATATCAATTGACCACACCTGATTGGGTCGAGTTATATTAATGTTTCTTAAAAAATAAGGATATATCTTGCGTTGCTTATTATGCTTTGATGAATTGGGTTTTGGATATACTGCATAAATACCCATTTCGTCCATATATCGCTTGATATGCTTACGTCCAGCCTCAATTTTATCTTCCCTTTGCAGTTTGTTCCGTAATTTTCTCACACCGAGATATGGCATCTTTGTATGCCAGTAGTCAACCCTATTTTTAATCATATTCTCACGCATTCTATCAGGTTCCACAGGCGTATAATATATACTTGTTCTATTAATCTTAAGCAATTCACATTGCCTTGTAACCAGTAAGATATCACTTTTTGAAACCAGTTTTAACCTCCCATTTATATCCATACACTTGGGCAGATTTTTTTTAGCCAGTCATTTTCAATTGTAAATTGACCGATCTTTGCCATTAATTCGTTTCTTTCTTCACTCATAGCTTTTTCTTTTGCTCGCAGTTTCGGAGAAACAACACAGAGAGTACAACACAGAGGGACGGTTCTCCTGTGTCCTATATGTGTCTTATTGACGATATATCGGAAATCCGATATAATAGTAATGGTGATAAAAATGACAATAAATGAATTATTAAAAGAAAAAGGAATGTCCAAATACAAGCTGTCAAAAGCAAGCGGTATTCCTTGGGCAACTCTCTCGGATATCTGTTCCGGCAAAACAAACCTAACACGCTGTAATGCTCAAACCCTTCAGAAATTGTCGGGTACATTTGGTATAACCATTGAAGATATATTAGCCCTCACGGTAGAGCCAGCTAAAAGTCAGAAAAACGGGAAACCCTGTGACCGCTCCTACTTGGAAATGAACCTCTCTACTCACCTCCAAAAGGCAATCAATGATTATGCGCAGGGTAAAAAAGATAAGGTGTCTTACATGGACTGTCTGTGGGGAGAATTATATGGCTCTATCAATGCAGACCTCTGGTCGGGTATCATTTCAAAAGAACAAGCAAATTATCTGAGAACAAAATATCTTTATGGGGAAGAGCAGGAGTGATGAAATGATTGATTTTACAACTTGCCAAGTCAATAAATTTAAAGGCTACGGCGGTGCCAACGGAAATAAAATCAATGTGTTGTATGATGATACAAGCTATATGCTGAAATTTCCACCGGTACCAACGAAAAACAAAGTAATGAGCTATACCAATAGTTGTATCAGTGAATATTTAGCCTGTCATATTTTTGAAACGCTTGGACTTACCGTACAGGATACTTTGCTTGGAACCTATACGGATAAGCGAGGAAAAGAAAAAATCGTAGTGGCCTGCAAAGATTTTACTGCTGACGGCAAAAAGCTAATGGAATTTGCGCACCTCAAAAACACTTGCGTGGATAGCGAGCAAAGTGGATATGGTACAGAGCTTTCCTCTATCATGAAAACCATTGACGAACAGTCCCTTGTGGAACCACAAAAACTAAAGGATTTCTTTTGGGATATGTTTATTGCAGATGCCTTCTTGGGAAACTTTGACCGCCACAACGGAAACTGGGGTATCCTGATTGATGATGTGCAGCAGTGTGCTGAAATTGCACCAATCTATGATTGTGGTTCCTGCTTATATCCTCAAATGAATCAGGAAGGAATGCAGACAATGCTAAATAATGAAAAGGAAATCAATCAGCGTATCTATGTATTTCCTACTGCTGCTATTTTGGAAAACGGTAACAAGATTTCCTACTTTGATTATATTTCCTCACTGAAAAATGAGGATTGTAATCAAGCACTGAAAAGGATTTCAGGACGCATTGATATGAATGTACTCAACAAGCTGGTGGAAGAAACTCCTATAATTACAGAAATACAGAAAGATTTTTATAAAGTAATGCTATCGGAGAGAAAGGAAAAAATCCTTGACTACAGCATACAGTTACTGCTAAAGCAGGAACTTTCTTAATCTTAGCAAGAACTTCTAGAAAATAAAGATATGAATGAAAATAAAATTCAATGTAAAATTAATTTTGTAAAATAAAAAAACCACATTTTTGTGGTTTTTTCAATAACAATAATTCTTACGCTTTAATGTTAGTATAGTAATAAAACTCTTCCATTCAATTTTATCTTTTATTATTTGCTATCACTAGCATTGTATAAAAATACTAATCCTTTAGCAACTGCAAAAATACAAACGACACAGAAATCGAGTAGACGGAGCCTCACGGCTCCAATCCCTTACAGAACCGGACTTGCGCTATGTCGGCTAAGTCAGAGGAGTTACCCCCTCTTTCTCGCCTAAGAACTGTACGTGTCACTTTCATGACATACAGCTCAAGCATACTTTTTATCTGAATTGTCTTGACTTTTTATTTTAGCAAT
>JAQUGH010000109.1 GCA_028684195.1 Clostridia bacterium
TGGATATCATTGAGAAAACATTTAGAACCTTAGAACGGTATTTTGATAAGAGCTATGGAGGGTTTGGGGATGCTCCCAAGTTTCCTACACCTCATAATCTAACTTTTTTACTGCGCTATTATAAAGTTAAGGGTGATAAAAAAGCCTTGGAGATGGTAGAAAAGTCACTTGAACAAATGTATAAGGGAGGAATATTTGATCATATTGGATATGGATTTTCTCGCTATTCGACGGATGATAAATGGCTTGTGCCACATTTTGAAAAAATGCTTTATGATAATGCTTTGTTGGCGATAGCATATTTGGAAACATATCAAGTTACGAAATCGGAGTTATATAAAGAGGTAGCAGAAAAAATATTTGAGTATATTTTAAGGGATATGACTTCACTGGATGGAACCTTTTATTCTGGCGAAGATGCAGATTCGGAAGGGGTAGAAGGGAAATTCTATATATGGTCACCAAGAGAAGTAACAAAAGTATTGGGAATTGAAGATGGAAACGATTTTTGTAGTTTGTATGATGTTACTGAGAAAGGTAATTTTGAAGGTGGTAACATTCCCAATCTCATTAAAAGTAATTTAAAAGAGTTGAGATCAGATGAACAAAAAAGTAGTAAAATAAAAGAATTACGCAGAAAACTTTTTGAGGTGAGAGAAAATAGGGTACATCCCTTTAAAGATGATAAAATACTTACCGGTTGGAATGGTTTAATGATAGTTGCTTTGGCAATAGGAGGTCGTGTACTAGAAAATTCTCAGTATTTATCTGCTGCAGAAAAGGCAATGGAGTTTATTCTACTGAAATTAATAAATAAAGAGGGAAGACTTCTTGCCCGATATAGGGAGGGGGAGGCTGCTTATCTTGCGTATCTTGATGATTATGCCTTTTTAGTATGGGGTCTAATTGAATTGTATGAAACTACTTATAAGCCGGAATATCTGGAAAAAGCTCTGAATTTTAATAAAGAAATGATGTTATATTTTTGGGATGAAGATAAAGGGGGATTCTATTTAACAGGAGAGGATAGTGAAGAGCTATTAACACGATCTAAAGAAATATATGATGGTGCCATTCCCTCAGGAAATTCTGTAGCTGCTTTAAATCTTCTTAGGTTGGCTGACCTTTCAGGTGACTATGAATTAGAAGAGAAAGCGCAGCAGCTTTTTTATTATTTTGGTGGAGAAGTAGAGGATAATTCTATAGGATATACTTTTTTTCTCCAGGCTTATCTGTATTCACAAGTTGCTACTCGTGAAGTCGTTGTAGTGAACAAAGAAGGAAGCGCTGATTCAGGCGAAATGTTGAATACATTACGCAAAAACTTTTTGCCATATACGATAAGTTTTTATCTTTCTTCAGAAACAAAAGATATTACTACAGTGGTTCCTTTTCTTTCGGATTATAAGGTTGAGGAAGGTAAAACAGTTGCTTATATTTGCCAAAACAGGGCTTGTCAACCTCCAATTAATGATTTGAATAAATTTAATGCAGCTCTTATCGCTTCGGCAGGGATTGAGGTTTTGACACGGTAATATATATAGGGAAAGCACATTATATTGGGGGAAAATTAGCATGAATAAAATATTTCAAAAAGAATAATCCTATAAACATAAGAAAAAGACTATAATAAGGAGTGAAACGAATGGATACTGCAGCACTTGCTTTAGTAATCATTGGTGCATTGAATTGGGGACTTATAGGATTATTCAGGTTTGATTTGGTGGCGGCTTTATTTGGTGGACAAGGAGCTTTGTTTAGTAGGATTGTATATTCCTTAGTGGGTTTAGCAGGAATCTACTCTATAACCTTTCTTATGGGGAATCGCTCTATTACAAAAGCCAGAAGGGATTAACCCGTAAAATGTTAGGAAAGATTTATAAAAAAAGCAATTGACATTGATAGGTTAGGTATTATATAATAAGGGCAATTTTATTATATAATACTGACTGTGAAGGGAATCTGTTATACCTAACGTGTCAAAGAGAACCGGGAATGCTGAAAACCGGTACGCGTGGTTTAATTGGGCTCGTCCCGGAGTTGCTTACTCGAATATTTGTAGGGTAGGCTGGGTGGTGACCTTTATGTCACTAATTAAGAGATCTCAGTTGTGAGGTAACCAGGGTGGTACCGCGGGAATATAAATTCTCCCGTCCCTGACGGCGTTAAATGCTGTCAGGGACAGGGGATTTTTGTTTATCCGAATAGCTAACCGTCGCTAAAAGCAGGAAACAAATAATGTTAAGCGACGGTAAGCTTCTGGAATGGTTCAACTAACTTTCAAAAAGCCACTGAAAGAAGTTTCACTTTATCCGAATAGCTAACCGTCGCTAAAAGTGGGAAATAAATGATGTTAAGCGACGGTAAGCTTCTGGAATGGTTCAACTAACTTTCAAAAAACCACTGAAAGAAGTTTCACTTTATCCGAATAGCTAACCGTCGCTAAAAGCAGGAAACAAATAATGCCAAGCGACGGTAAGCTTCTGGAATGGTTCAACTAACTTTCAAAAAACCACTGAAAGAAGTTTCACTTTATCCGAATAGCTAACCGTCGCTAAAAGCAGGAAACAAATAATGTTAAGCGACGCTAAGCTTCTGGAATGGTTCAACTAACTTTCAGTGAAATACAAAAGCCACTGAAAGAAGTTTCACTTTATCCGAATAGCTAACCGTCGCTAAAAGTGGGAAATAAATGATGTTAAGCGACGGTAAGCTTCTGGAATGGTTCAACTAACTTTCAGTGAAATACAAAAGCCACTGAAAGAAGTTTCACTTTATCCGAATAGCTAACCGTCGCTAAGTTTTTTGGAATGGTTTCTGTTTTTATAAATATAATTTATGTAATATCATATAGGTAGGAGTATCAGTGAAAGTGTTCGTTTTGAAGTTTAGATGTTACTAACATATCATGTGAGTGAGGAGTGCTGAATATGAATGGTGCGGAATATATTATTAAATTTTTGGAAAATAAAGGAGTTGACCTTGTTTTTGGTTATCCTGGAGGAGCGGTGCTTTTTTTATATGATGTTTTAGGCCGTTCATCTATTAAGCATATTTTGGCTCGCCATGAACAGGGAGCTATTCATGGAGCGGATGGTTATGCTAGGGTGACTGGAAAAACTGGAGTTTGTTTTGCTACTTCGGGACCTGGGGCAACAAATCTTGTAACAGGAATTGCGAATGCCTATTTAGATTCTGTACCAATACTTGCTATTACGGGACAAGTAAGTTTAGATAGTATTGGTCGTGATTCTTTTCAAGAAGCAGATATTACGGGAATAGCGATGCCGATAACTAAGCACACTTATCTTGTCAAGGATATAGAAACATTACCGGTTATTATGGAAGAGGCTTGGAATGTTGCTAAGCAGGGTAAACCTGGTCCTGTTCTGATAGATGTTCCTAAAAATATCTTTGCGGAATCGTGTAATTTTTCCGAGGCTGTTTTTACTCCGCTGAGTCGTAAGATTCCGAATAAGAATAATTTAGCAGAGCAGCTGTCTAAAGTTGTGAAGCTGTTGGAAAAGGCGAAAAAACCATTAATGTTTGTGGGAGGTGGAGTAGTATCTTCAGGGGCTTGGAGAGAGCTAGACAAATTCATACAGCTTTCAAAAATACCTGTAGTCACTTCTTTGATGGGTAAAGGAGTAGTACCTGAAGAACCAGGTGGTTCGTTGGGTATGGTAGGTATGCACGGAAAACCTGCAGCGAATTTAGCTTTAAGTAATTGTGATGTTTTGTTGGCAATGGGAGTAAGATTTAGTGATAGAGTTACGGGTAATCCCAACAACTTCCTTACAAAGACACCTATAATTCATGTAGATATTGATGCTGCGGAGTTGTCTAAAAATGTGGAAACAGTTATTCCGGTTGTCAGTGATGCAAAACAATTTCTAGAAAGTTTGATAAAAGCATTTCAAGAGTCTAAGATAGATATTAATATTAACCTTTGGCTTGAACAAATAGATAAATGGGTAGTTCAATATCCCCTTGAATATAAAAAGGGAGCTTTGCTAAAACCTCAGGAAATAATTGAAGAGGTTGCTCGGCAGTCTGCTAGCAACTCTGTAGTAGTGACTGATGTTGGGCAACATCAGATGTTTGTAGCTCAATATTATCCGGTGAAGGGCAATCGAAAATTTGTTACATCAGGTGGACTAGGAACGATGGGATTTGGACTTCCGGCAGCAATTGGAGCTGCCTTGGGTAGACCAGGGGAAAACGTTAATCTATTTATTGGCGATGGTGGTTTTCAAATGGTTGTTCAGGAACTGGCTATTATGGCTCAGTATAATCTTCCCGTAAAAGTTTTTATTATAAATAATTCGTGTCTTGGGATGGTAAGACAATGGCAAGAGTTTTTCTATAACAAGTATTATGCACATTCTATTTTTACGAGTGGTCCGGATTTTATAAAATTAGTGGAAGCATATGGAATAAAGGCTATGAGGTTAGCCGAGTCAAAGGATGTAGAGGAAGTAGTAAACAAAGCACTTACTTATAATGGACCTGTTGTAGTGGAATGTATTGTAGATCAAGAGGAAAATGTTTTACCTTTAATTCCACCGGGTGGAAAACCAGATGAAATGTTAGGGAGGTGGCATGGTGAGACACACATTAGCCGTATTGGTTGAAAATCAACCTGGTGTATTATCCCATGTAGCTGGATTGTTTGCTCGGCGTGGTTACAATATAGAAAGTCTAGCGGTTGGAGAAACAGAAGATAATACCATATCTCGTATTACGTTGGTTGTCGATGGAGATGAAAAAGTTATCGAACAGGTGACTAAACAATTAAACAAACAAGTAGAGGTAATTAAAGTTAATGACATAACAAATGAACCATCCGTTGATCGACATATGCTTTTAATAAAAGTTACGGCGGATCAAGTAGCACGTCAGGAAATTTTGCAACTTATGGACATATTTCGTTGTCGGATAGTTGATATTGGAAGACGTTCCTTGATTATTGAAGCCACGGGGGATGAGGGAAAAATCGAAGCGATTATTCAATCATTAAAACCCTTTGGAATAAAGGAATTGGTACGAACTGGAAAGGTAGCTTTGGTTAGAGGATCAAAGTGAAGTAGTTTAGCTAAAGTTAGATATCGAATAAAGTAAAACTTCTTTCAATGGGGGTTAGATTTAATCCAAGTAGTAGTAGGATCAAATCTTACAAATATAACCAATAAAAAATAGGAGGTAATTCTGATGGCAAAAATGTTTTATGATCAAGACGCTGATTTAAGCGTTCTTGAAGGAAAAAAGGTGGCTGTTCTAGGGTATGGCAGTCAGGGGCATGCTCAAGCTCAAAATTTAAAGGATAGTGGTGTAGACGTTATTGTGGGTTTGAGAAAAAGCAGTTCTTCGAGGAAGAAGGCCGAGGAAGCTGGCTTAAAGGTTTATACTGTGAAAGAAGCAACAAAAATGGCAGATATAGTTCAAGTACTTCTTCCTGATGAGATTCAGGCACAGGTTTATAAAAATGAAATAGCAGAGGGACTTGAACCTGGTAATGCTTTAGTATTTTCTCATGGATTTAATATTCATTATGGGCAGATTAAACCACCGAAGGATGTTGATATTTTCATGGTAGCACCTAAAGGACCTGGTCACATGGTCAGGAGACTTTATACTCAGGGAACTGGGATTCCAGGACTTATTGCGGTACAACAGGATGCTAGTGGTAAGGCTCAAGATTTAGCTCTTGCATATGCTAAGGGAATTGGTTGCACACGGGCAGGATTGCTTCAAACCACTTTCAAAGAAGAAACAGAAACAGATTTATTTGGTGAGCAGTGTGTATTGTGCGGTGGATTAACTGAACTTATTAGAGCAGGCTTCGATACTTTGACAGAAGCAGGATATCAGCCGGAATCAGCTTACTTTGAAGTATGTCATGAGCTTAAGCTCATTATTGATCTTATTTACGAAAATGGGATTGCAAATATGAGATATTCTATAAGTGACACAGCAGAATATGGAGATATGGTTGTTGGTAAACGCTTAATTACGCAAGATACTAGAGATGAAATGAAACAAGTTCTAAAAGAAATCCAAGACGGTACTTTTGCTAGAGAGTGGATTTTAGAAAATCAAGCAGGAAGACCTAGATTTAATTCTATGAAAAGAATAGATGAGGCACATCCAGTAGAAAAGGTAGGTAAAGAATTAAGAAGTCAAATGTCTTGGCTGAAAAAGAAATAAATTCGGAGGTGTTTTTTATGGAACCGGGGGCGAAAATTCTTGTTAAATGTTTGGAAGAGGAAGGTGTAGAAGTTACCTTCGGTTATCCGGGTGGAGCTGCTTTGGATATTTTTGATGTTTTGAGGGAGTCAAAACAGATTAAGAACATTTTAGTTCGCCATGAACAGGGGGCTGCTCATGCCGCCAATGGATATGCACGGACTAGTGGGAAAACAGGGGTATGTATAGCCACATCAGGACCCGGAGCTACCAATCTAATAACAGGAATTGCTACTGCATATATGGATTCTGTACCTATAGTAGTTATAACCGGGCAAGTAGCCACAGGAATGGTGGGAACGGATGCTTTCCAGGAAGTGGATATAACTGGGATAACAGATCCGATAACAAAGCATAATTATTTGGTGAAAGATGTTAATGAGTTATCGAGAATAGTAAAAGAAGCTTTTTATATAGCAGGAAGTGGTCGCCCGGGTCCGGTTCTAATTGATATTCCCACGGATGTAGCGGTTTCTGTGGCTGAGTATAAGGAAATAAAAAGCATAAATCTTAGAGGATATAAACCTAATTTAATAGGCCATAAGGGACAGATAAAACAAGTTGTTCAATATATTAAAGAGGCACAGCGTCCCTTGATTTGTGCCGGAGGTGGAGTAATAAGTGCTAATGCAGAAGAAGAAGTGTTGCATTTAGCAGAAAAATTTAATATTCCCGTGGTTAACACCTTAATGGGGTTGGGTGGGATACCACGGGAACATCCCCTTTCCTTGGGAATGTTAGGAACATATGGATTGGCAGAGACTAATCAAGTAGTTCAGTCTTGTGATCTATTTATAGCTTTGGGAATGCGGTTTGATGATCGGGTTACTGGAAATACTCAAAAATTCATTCCTCATGCTAGGATTATTCACATAGATATAGATTCAGCGGAAATAGGTAAAAATATAGAAGCTAATATTCCATTGGTGGGAGATTTGAAGATAATTATCAATCAAATT
>JAQUGH010000110.1 GCA_028684195.1 Clostridia bacterium
ATTGAAACTTGGAAAATGGAACCATTAAGCATCGCTGTTTTAAAATCTCTCACACCCTCTGATATTGAAACCGAATTTTATGACGATCGTATTGAATGTATTAATTATGATACAAAAACTGACCTAGTTGTTATTACCGTGGAAACCTATACGTCCCAAAGAAGCTATCTGATAGCTGATGAGTATAAAAAAAGGGGAGTATCGGTTATTATGGGTGGGTACCATGTTACCCTAGCTCCAGATGAGGTATTGCAATATGCGGACAGTATTATAACTGGAAATGCAGAAGCTGTTTGGAGTAAGATGTTACAAGATTTCCAAAATCATAACCTTAAAAAAACCTATAACGGCACTATAGAATATAGTGATGTTCAACCCGATAAAAGTATATATGTCGGTAAAAAATATTTACCAATTTCTCTAGTTGAAACTGGCAGAGGATGTTGTAACAGCTGTGAATTCTGTGCTATTTCTAGTTATTATCACGGTAAATATTATGAGAGAGAGCATAGAAATATTATTCGGGATATACAGAACAGTACAAATAATTTTTTTTTCTTAGTTGATGATAATTTAGTTGCTAATATAAACAACACCAAAGAATTATTAAAAAAAATTGAACCCTTAAAAATCAAATGGGCTGGGCAGGGTACTTTGTCCATGGCTAAAGATAAAGAATTATTAAAATTGATGAAAAAAAGTGGATGTGAATTGATTTTAATTGGTTTTGAATCATTAGAAGAAGAAAGTCTTAAACAAATGAATAAAACATTTAATGCTGTGTTGGGAAAAAGAGATGAATTAGTCAAAAGGATACACGATGCGGGTATTGGTATCTATGCCACTTTTGTTTTTGGCTATGATGGTGATACATATAAAACCTTTGAAGATACTTTAAATTTTGCAAGGAAACATAATTTTTATACTGCCGCTTTCAATCATCTTTTACCTTTTCCGGGAACAGGATTATATCAGAGATTAAAAGAAGAAAAACGTTTAATTTATGATAAATGGTGGTTAGAGGAAAACTATATTTACGGAGATATTGCCTTTAAACCAAAAAATATGTCTGCTGATGAATTAAGTAAGCTTTGTCAACAAGCACGAAAAGAATATTCTAATTTTTCCACTGTGGTTAAACGTGGACTCTACAGTATAAAAAGGTCAAGCCCTTTGATGTGGTTGCTTTTTTGGTCCATGAATTTACGACTTGGGAAAGAGGTTGACGAAAAGATGAAGATACCAATAGGGAGGCATTTGGATGAATTGCCTAAATAGACATTTTGTAATTGAGCTAGCTTCTCCTGCTGATGCAGAAGAAATATTAAAAATTTATGAAAGCGGAGATTTTAAGGGAAACATCTCAGTTTTATATACACGCCGTCCTGATCCAGTAAAATCCCTTATGCAAGAGGGTGACAAAGTTGTCATCCCCATAATAAAAGAGCAAGAAAACGGTAAAATATGTGGTATGGGTTGTTGCGTCATTCGCAAAGCATATTTAAATGGAGAAATTAAAAATATCGGTTATTTAACGGGACTAAAAATCTTACCAGAATATCGTAAAAAACGGATTCCTATTGCTGATGTCTACGCCTTTTTATATGAACAAACAAAAAACGATGTTGATATATACTATACAACGATTTTAAAAGAGAATACGTTAGCACAAAAAATGCTCGAAAAAAAGCGTAAGAATATGCCGGAATATAAATATAAGGGGGATTATACGGTATTTTGCTTTAGAACAGGTCAGAAAGTTTTTGAAAACAATAACTATATTTTACAAAGAGGTCATCGCGAAGGACTCCTGCAATTTTTTAAAGAACAAGAAAAACAATATCAATTTTCACCACTTATAACTTCAATGTACGAAAACTACAATAAAGATATTTTTACACTCAGTGACCCAAAAGGTAATATCTTAGCAGTTTGTTTAGTTTGGGATCAACAAGCAGCTAAGCAGTATATTATCACGGAATACAAGGGCATTTATAAAATATTGCAAAGAATGCCAACAAAATTATTCGGATATCCACCATTACCTCAGAAAAATATATCGGCAAATTATGCCTGTATATCAATGCTTTATATTAAGGATAATAATCTTAAATTAGCGAAATATTTTATAAAAAAAATAGCAAAATGCTCGAAGAAATATGAATTTTTAATGCTAGGACTTTTTGACGCTCATCCCCTTAAACCTATTTTTAATCATATGAAACATCTAAAATATCAAAGTAGATTATATATAGTTAGTTGGAATGATGAACGGCATGTTCTTGATAATAGACCAATAAATCTCGAAGTTAGTTTATTATAGGTGTCAACAACACCGTCTGATTCATCAGTATATAAGAAATAATATTTGAAATAATTAACTGATATGAAGGTACAACTAATCTTCGTTAATTTTGTAGAAATGTGAATGCTTAAGTTAGTAGATTGTAGCTGTCAATATTATGAATGCAACTTAAATTTCTGCACAAAAAAATAACCGGATATTCCGGTTATTTTACTTTTTCAGGTTCAGGATATTCAATTTCAAAGGTTTCTACTGTTACTTTTTTCATAACTTGTTTGTCATATGGCATATCCTGAAAACTTTTTTCTACACTTACAATTCGATCTACTTCATCCATTCCCGTGGTAACTTGACCGAAGGCAGCGTATTGATCGTTTAGGTGTGGCGAGTTTTTTACCATGATAAAGAATTGACTCCCTGCTGAATCTGGCATTGCACTACGTGCCATTGATAGTACGCCTCGCTCATGTTTTAGTTCATTTGGGAATCCATTAGTAGAGAATTCTCCTTTTATACTATAGCCTGGTCCTCCTATACCGGAACCTTCAGGATCTCCACCTTGAATCATGAAATTAGGGATTACTCTGTGGAAAATCAAACCGTCATAATATCCACTTTTGACTAAAGAAATAAAATTGTTTACTGTGTTAGGAGCAATTTCAGGAAAAAGCTCTGCCTTGATTTCATTGCCACTTTCCATTTCTATGGTAACGATAGGGTTTTGACTCATACATCTCTTCCTTTCTAAATAAAATCAACTCTATTATATCCTTTAAACACTCAAGCAGGGTTAAAATTAGTTAAAGAAGACCTAATTATTATTAAGTCTTCTTTAACTAAGAAATCAATTATAAGCTGTTTCAGCTATTATATTACGCTATTATTGTTATACCCATTAGTCTATTAACACTACAGGTTTAATGACGTCTTTTCCTTTGCTCTTCATCATAAGGAGTGCTTTTTCCATATTGTCAAAGCCTTTAAATACATGTGTAACCAATTTTGAAGGATCAACTCTGTTATATTTGACTAAATCTATCAATCTTTCCATCCGTAAACGTCCGCCTGGTGTCAATCCACCGCAAATATTCTTATGGGACATTCCACATCCCCACTCAATACGTGGAATAGTTAAGAATTCGCCTGCTCCATAGTAATTAATATTACCAATACTTCCACCTGGTTTAGTAATTTTCACGGCAGTTTCTAAAATGTTGGGTTTTCCACCAGCAACTACCACTGAATCAACCCCTTGTTCTTCTGTTAACTTAAGGATTTGTTCAGCTAAATCGCCATCTTTATAGCTTACGATATCAGTTGCTCCATAAAACTTAGCCGCTTCAACAGAGACAGGACGAGTACCAACAGCAATAATCCTACCAGCACCAAGAAGCTTAGCACCAGCAACAGCCATTAAGCCAACAGCGCCAATGCCTATAACAGCAACTGTAGATCCCAGTTTTATATTAGCTAGTTCTGCACCATGAAAACCTGTAGTTACCATATCTGTAATCATAACAGCATTTTCTAAAGATATTTCCGGAGGTAAAAACGCAAGGTTCATATCGGCATCGTTTACATGGAAAAATTCTCCAAAAGTACCATCTTTGAAATTAGAAAACTTCCATCCTGCCAACATTCCATTTGAATGCTGTGAAAATCCCCGTTGTGCTTCCATGCTTCTCCAATCAGGTGTTATGGCGGGAACAATTACACGATCACCAGATTTAAAATCTTTAACTTCACTACCTACTTCAACCACTTCTCCAACAGCTTCGTGACCGAGAACCATATTATTTCTTTCGCCAAGAGCTCCTTCAAAGACGGTGTGAATGTCTGATGTACAAGGGGAGACAGCTAGAGGCCTCACAATTGCATCATACGGACCAGCCACTGGCTTTTTCGTTTCGATCCACCCTGTTTTACCAATACATAACATTGCAAAGCCTTTCATAAACAATTACCTCCTAATAAAGTTTTTATTATTCTCATATATTATAAATGTTTAGTTCTTTTTAGGCAATACAGTTTTAATTAGAATACAGTATACATTAATTCTTTGTTATATAACAGTTTGTATGTTGTGCTTGACTCTAATCAAATGGGGGACATACCTGTCTTGAAATAGAAGTTGATACTCTGCAGGTGTATTCCCTTTCTTATTTTGAAGTGGAAGTCTCGAAGTGAAACTTCAAAATTTATTTGTGTAGTTGGATTTGTGCAAGGTCAGCGACAGTTAGCTATTAGGACAAAGTGTGTACAAACCAAAAAAACTCAGGCTATTTCCGTATTTACATCTTTTTTTTTGTATGGTAAAATAATGTGAAGTTTGTGGTAGTGGTGTATAATCAGTATTATTGCAGAATGGTAGGGATTGTAATATTGTTTTAAAATTAGAATTAGGATGGTAGTAAGGAGTGGTTTTGAATGCTTATAACAGAAATGTTGTCTCGTAATGCATGTATGTATTCTGATGAAGTAAGTTTAATTGAACGTGAACCTGCTAAGGATAAACGCAGGGAAATAACTTGGTCGGGTTTTGAAGAACAAGCGAATAAGTTTGCTAATGTTTTAGTAGAACGTGGAATCAAAAAGGGTGATAGAGTTGCAATTCTAATGATGAATTGTTTAGAATGGCTTCCCATTTATTTTGGGGTGTTAAAAACAGGGGCTTTAGCGGTTCCTTTAAATTTTCGATTTACTGCCCAAGAGATTAAAAAGTGTTTAGAAGCCGTGAAAGTGAAGGTTTTGGTTTATGGACCTGAATTTATAGAACGAATTACAGAGATTAAAGATAATACCAGTGATGTTACCAATTATATATTTGTAGGTGAAAATTATCCGGATAATTCGGCTAATGTGGAAAGCTTTAAGGACTTGTTGAAAAAGGCATCTTCTAAGGAGCCTGAAGTTGAAGTTATAGATGCCGATGATGCTGCACTTTATTTTACATCGGGTACTACAGGAACTCCTAAGCCTATAATTATTACACATGCGAATCTTACTTCAGCTTGTAACACAGAAAATCGTCATCATCATCAGAAACATGGGGATAATTTTCTTTGTATTCCTCCCTTGTATCATACTGGTGCAAAAATGCACTGGTTAGGAAGTCTTATCGTGGGAGCAAAGGCGGTTATATTAAAGGGTGTTAAGCCTCAGTGGATATTAAAGGTAATATCAGAAGAAAGAGCAACTATTGTATGGCTTCTTGTTCCTTGGGCACAGGATATTCTTGATGCTATTGAAGGTGGAGAAGTTGACATTGATGAATATAATTTAGACCAATGGAGGCTTATGCACATTGGAGCTCAGCCTGTACCACCTAGTTTAATTGTTAGATGGAAAAAACATTTTCCAAATCATATGTATGATACGAATTATGGATTGAGCGAGTCAACAGGACCAGGATGTGTTCATCTTGGTATTGAGAATATTCACAAGGTAGGGGCTATTGGAGTTCCCGGATTCAATTGGGAAGTTAAGATTGTAAATGATGAAGGGAAAGCAGTTTCTAAGGGCATAGTGGGGGAATTGATTTTAAAAGGACCTGGGGTGATGAAGGGTTATTATAATAATCCCGAAGCTACGAGCAAAGTTCTCAAAGATGGTTGGTTATATACCGGGGATATGGCAAAACAAGATGGGGATGGTTTTATCTATCTTGTGGATCGTAAGAAGGATGTAGTAATTTCCGGAGGAGAAAATATTTTTCCTGTAGAAATAGAAGATTTTTTAAGGGCTCATAAGGATATAAAAGATGTAGCAATAATAGGGATGCCAGATAAACGTATGGGGGAGGTTCCTGTCGCAATTGTAGAAGTTAAACCTGAAAGGGAATTGACGGAGGAAGACATTTTAAAATTTTGTCAAGGATTGCCTCGATATAAAAGACCTCATGGTGTTTTCTTAGATAAAGTTCCTCGTAATCCAACAGGCAAGATTGAAAAACCAAAACTTCGGGATAAATATTGTAATGATATGAGCCAGATCATATAGTGTTACAACATAATGAAAAAAATAATATATAATGGAAAAAGACTCTTGAGGGAGTCTTTTTTTTACCCGAGCGTCTTTAAAATTTGTGGTAGGATTGGTAGATAATTTGGTGGATAATAACGTTATGCAAAATAACGAGAGGAATAACAGCTTGTTTGAAGAAAAACTGTATAGATGGTAATCATATAGAGGAGTGTACTGTTAAAGTATAAGAAAAATAAATACTGTGAGGGGAGTTAATAAAATGCAGTTTACTTTACATTTTCCAAGTAACATAATCTTTGAAGAGGATGGGATAGAAAAGCTAGGTGAAAAAGCAATAGAATATGGTAATAAATGTTTGATTGTAACAGGTAAAAAGTCTGCTCAGAAGTCGGGAGCCTTGGATAAAGTAACGGAAAGTTTAAAAAAAGCAAATATACAATTTGTCGTTTTTGATAAAGCAAGTGGGGAACCAAATTGTGAGATTGTAGATGAAGTTAGAGAACTTGCCGATAAGGAAGAGGTAAAATTTATTATTGGTTTAGGTGGGGGTAGTCCTATGGATGTGGCTAAGGCTGCAGCTGGTTTGTGGGGACAAAATTTAGAAACTGTTAAATATGTTAATAAAGAGCCTTTTCAATATAGTGGAATTCCTTTTGTAGCTGTGCCAACCACATCAGGGACAGGCAGTGAAGTTACTTTAAACTCCGTTTTATATAATCCGCAGACGGGAAACAAGAAAAGTTTGGCGAATCCTAAATTTCAAGCTAGTTTAAGTATTATTGATCCAAGTCTCACCTATACTATGTCTTCAAAGTTAACAGCAGCTGTAGGAATGGATGCTTTAACACATGCAGTGGAATCTTATACATCTTTAA
>JAQUGH010000111.1 GCA_028684195.1 Clostridia bacterium
GAAGCCAGCCACGCCACATTCCCCGACCCAAGTCTAGCAAGACCCGGCTCAGTCAAACCAAGATAAGAGCTATCTAAGGTTTAACCGAGCCTTAGGGTTGGGGAACGTCGGGAGTGCAGGACGTTAATAGAAATTGGTCGCAAGGACGCGCCGTCCTGGCGCGGACGAGTCTTATGAAAATAGATTAAGAGTTAGGGAGTAATATATGATGACGAAATCAGCTAGATTGATTGATGCAGTTATAATTGATACATGTGTATTTCATGCGCTTAACTATGATTTTAGTGGTCAAAACAATAACACTCTTCCATCATTTAAAACTTTATTACATGATCACGAAATTCTATTTGTTAGTAGCTCGATTATTAAAAGTGAAGTACTAACTCATGTAGCAAAAAAAGCGCAAGAAAAAGAACTTGTAATAAATAAACTATTAAGTAAACATGGAGACATACTTCCGCTAATTGGCTTAAAGAACCTAGATTTGGTACATAAACGTGTTGGAAAATTAGATTTAATCTCTGAGTATAAAAAGGAAGTTGAAGATTTCTTTTGTAACTCACATTTTCTTTCTATTCCTAGGGCGGAAGAAATACTCGAAAAGTATTTTAACAATTCACCGCCCTTTTCTGAATCCGGTAAGAAGAAGGCAGAATTTCCAGATGCGTTTGTAATACAGTCAGTGCTAAATTATGCTAATGAATATAATAAAGAAGTTTTAGTTGTAAGTAGTGATGATGATTGGGAAAAAGCATTTCAAAACGAATGTTGGGTAACCTTTGTAGCTTCAGTAAATGATGCAATTAAATATATACATGAAGTATATTCAAATAGAAGAATTGCAGAGTTGTATAGTAGTTTATCGCTTGAGGAAACAGCAATTCTTTTGAGCGAAGAGTTGATAGATAGCACTTTTTATGTAGATGATTTTTATTCTGAAGTAGAAGATATTGATGAAGTATCAATGTCGGCACCCCTTTATGATATATGTCCACTATCTATTTCCAACTGTAAAATATTATATTCAGCTATTGCCCCAATTGAAATAACAGCAAAAGTCATAGTATTAGATGAAAGTGAATCAATATGGGATAGCGAAGTTAAAGAATTTATCATTACGGAGTATAAGTCAATCACAGTTACTTCAAATATTGATGTATATTTTGAAGCAGAAGTATTAATTAATGATGATAAATCTGTGACCAATAGGGGAGCTGTTTCATTAAAAAACGTGAATAATAATAAAAACATTATAATAAAACTCCCAATCAATCAATACTAATTATTCAGAATAATACAGAGATTTAGGGGGTCGCCGTCTGTGGTAACTGCTGAATATGGGGGTGACCAACTTCATTTATCATTGTTTTCCGCGAGGACACGGGTAGCGGTTCTTACAGGTGAGCGCACCATGTTCGCTAGTCCAAGTCAGGTATGATCCGGCTCGCCCGAAGATGAGGTAAGCTTCAGACTTCGCCATAGGGCTGGGGGATGCTGGAAACATGGGAGTCGTTAGACGAAAGTGCAAAAGCAAGGAGGATATTATGGATGAAAGTTTATATTCCGAAAAACATAGGGCGGAGGTTTTTTTAGAAATACTTGAGAGTATGTTAAAAGGTATTTCCCCAACAGTATATGCTCAAAATGTTTCGGCGATAATGGATAGTACATTTGATGATGTTAGCAAAATGGCAATGTTTCCTCCCCATTATTTAATTCATTCAATTGAAGCAAATTGTGCATATCATCGAGGTTATAGAAATGATGAGCTGAACAGTCATAAATTCGAAAAAATTCTAAACCATTATAAAAAGTATTACGATCCAGTAGCTAAATATTTTTTATCTGAAATTGATGGAGGATTATATCCTTTCTTAATAAATATAGCACGACAACAATTTTATTTACAATACTCATATGGTGGAAATGATTTAGGACGTGCAATAATTATATTTCATGAGAGTAAATATCATAAAGCAGAGGAGCTATTTAAGAATAAGTATGGCTTGTCTTACAAGGATTGGTTGCTCGTTGGTTTTGGAATATATGCAGGAATTCATAATAAGAGATTTGCGTACATTTCACCTGGATATTTTACTAAGTCATCATATAAGATAGCATCAGATGAAACGGTACAATCTTTATTTAAACTCATTTCGATTACCGTTGATGAAGTTAAAGATTATTATAAAAAAGTTAGATCTCGTATAGGATCAAAGCTATCAACCCAATATGATACGTACATTCAGGGAGCTTTTACTGAAAGACCACTCTTAAAATTTAATGAGAATCAGTATCTTGTTATTCATAAACCAATATTTCTAAAGAAAATTACTGAAGGAATATTTGATCTATGTAAAAGTGAATGGTCGGGTGAGTTTGGAAATGAATTTGGACGTAATTTCGAGAGATACATTAAAAATCTATTAAAAGAGTTTATTCCTGAGGATAGAATATTAACGGAAAATTGTATGCGCCGATTTACTAATAAAAAAATATGTGATTTTGTTATTAATAATGATGACTCTCTTTATCTCATAGAATGCAAAGGTACTGAGTATAGTTCCTACACTGCAACAATTAATGCTATGAAACAAGATAATTCAACTAAAAAAATTACTTCTGGTATTGAACAGATAGTTTCTACAGCTGATCTAATCAAGCAGGGTACTTTTTTAGATATATTAGGTGATACGAGTAATAAAAGGATTATTAGTTCTCTTATTACATTTAAACAATTATATTTAGTAAATATTCAATGGTACTGGGATAAAATAATAACCTTTACCATGAATTCAATTCAGAAAAAAATCATAGATACTATTTTTGAATATAGACCACAAATACTATCAGTAAGTGAGCTTGAACAATTTCTTCTTTATTCAGTTAAGCAAAATAAGTCACATTTAGAAATATTTCAAGAAAAATTAGAACAGGACGAGAGTGTAACAGGGGATTGGTCGGTATATTTAAAAAATGATAATGAAAGAATAAAACTTTTGGAAGTAGCTTTTGATAAATTCTATAAAGACTTCTTACCAGATAATAGTTCAACGTACTTCGACTAATAGCAAGTTTTCCCGCAAGGGCGCGGACAATGTCATCAACCTAACAAGTAAATAAATGGGAAAACACTGTTGTAAAAAAAATATATATAAATACTTAAAAAAGCCTTGACTTTTCCGAAAGACCCTAATAATCGAAAAGAACACGTTTTTTAATGTGTACCTTTTGATTGTAGGTGATTATGATGGAAACTAGAGTTTACTTTAAAAAGGCACTTAAGCAAACACAAGAGAAACTTGAAGATTTTTTGTTTAAATGTTCCTATAGGCTAAGCTCAAATAATTTTTCACGGGAGAGTAAAATGGGTTTTAAAGAAACAGTACTTTTTATGATGAATATGGTTAATAAGTCCTTACAACTAGAGTTAAACAACTTTTTTGCAACATTATTAAAAAAAGATTTTTCCGTGTCAAAGCAAGCATATTCAAAAGCTCGTCAGAACATAAACCCCGAACTATTTGTAGAATTAACAGATACAGTAGTCAAAGGATTTTATGAATGTGATGATTGTAAAACATGGAATAAGTATAGGTTGCTTGCAATTGATGGTACTATACTAGAAATACCTAACAGCGAATTGCTTCGGCAAGAATATGGATCTGCAAAGAATCAAAATAGTGAAGTAGCCAGAGCTAAAGCAGTATGCCTCTACGATGTACAAAACAAATTAATTCTTAAAAGTAAAATAGACCGATATAATGTTACAGAACGAAAAATGGCAAAACATTTAATAAGCGAAATACTTCTGGATATATCCAAGAAAGATCTTATACTTTTTGATCGTGGTTACCCATCAGCAGAACTGATATCTTTTCTTACTGACAACGGCTCTCATTATCTAATGAGATGTCAGAAGAATTTCTGTAATCAAATAAAGAATGCTAGGAAAAAAGACCAAGTTGTACACATAGCTTATAACGAGAAAGTTTATAATGTAAGGGTACTAAGATTCACCCTGGCATCCGGTGAAGAAGAAATATTAATAACAAATTTACTGGATAAAAAACTCTCTATCAAATACTTCAAAAGTCTCTACTTTATGAGATGGGGGATTGAAATAAAATACAATGACTTAAAAAACAAACTACAGATTGAAAACTTTACTGGGGCCACCAGAATATCAATCGAACAAGACTTTTATGCATCGATATATCTTTCCAACATGATTGAGCTAGCAAGAATACAAAATGAAGAAATGATTAAAGAAAGAACCAAAGGTAAAGGATTGAAATATGAATACAAACCAAATATAAATCTTCTTATTGGAACTCTTAAGGATAAGTTTATTTTAATGTTACTTGAAAAAAGCTCAAGAAAAAGAAGTAAACTCTATAAAGAAATAATGGAGCAAGTATCTAAAAGCAGTGTTCCAATTAGAGCAAACCGACAGTATCCAAGAAAAAAATTCCTAGTACGAACTAATTATCCGTTAAATAAAAAACGGTGTCTGTAATTATTTTACATCTAAGATTGATGACATTGAGGGCGCGGATAGTGCAGATAGGTGATAGAATTTTAATAACGTGTGAGGTGTAAAGCAGTGTGTAAGATAGGTAGGAATGACCCATGTCCATGTGGAAGCGGCAAGAAATATAAGCATTGTTGTATGAATAAGGAACTTCCAGAGTTGGGCGATAATGACCTCTTTAGGGTAAGTGCTTATGGTTCGGAGGTTTTTACAAAAGCAGAACTTGATAAGTTTAACAGAATTTTTATTGAGACCACAGCGGATGAAAAGTTTGAAATTTGGAAAACTGGACAAGGTTACATGGTAAAAGATATAGTCCCGCTAGAAAACACTATGTTAGCAAAAGGGTATAGAACGATGGAGCTTAATGACATTCAACGTCAAAAATTAATAAAGCATAATCTACAGTATGAATCTCAATACATTGAAACCCATTACTATTTTGATGGTATTGTTGAAGGGGGTCATTTTGCATGGGAAAGAGTGGATGGCTTTACCAGTTCAAAGGGTAAAATTAGTAAACTATATATTAGACAGGCGCTGGACAGCTATTTATTAAATGTTAATTTATTGCCTCAAAAAGGTGAGTTTAAAACTGTTGATGAATTCCTACAAACCGGTCTATCAATATATACTGAAACGAATAAACTTGACTTCATAAACAGGGACGGAAAGCTATTTTTTGAAGATATTCAGGTATTTGCTATTTTATCAATTACTGATAAAGAATCTTTAAGTATTGATGAAATGATAAGTATGGTACCGAAAGAATATAACGTTAGTTATGACATTGTTATAGGACATCCTATTTTTATATTGAAAATTCAAGGGGGAGACTTAAAAATATCGGTTATCAATGAAAAGGTTATTAATGTAGCAAAACTGAAAGAATGAAGAAGTAATTGATATTGTATTTGTGTAAAATGTTTACAATATTGAACAGGGAAAATACTGATAAACCTAGCAACTGCTTATTAAATTTTAGTTAATACAGAAAACAATAAGTGTTATAAAATTTTCATATTTTAAATAGTAATTGTGAAGGATTTTGTGGGAGATTGAGGGGTCGACGTCCTGTCGTCCTCTGAATAGTGGGCGACCAACTTCAATTAACAACGGATTGCCGGTTCCGCTATGCTTCACCCAAACCTTTTCGCCAAGTGCTATCGCACTAAGGCTCAAAGGCTTCGGCAAATCCTGGACGTTATATGAAATGCTCCGAAAATAATGTGCATGTTGGTTCTTAAGAGATTTGGAAAGCTTGTAAAATTATTTTTTAAGAATTATAACAATTTATGGGTATTAATAAGTGTTTAGGAAGTGATGTTTTTAATGAATGATCAATTGAGTAAAATTGAAAATTGGTTTTATGAAATAAGCAGAGAAGAGCAATTAGAAAAAGCTAGGGAGTTTTATAGATTAAGAGGAGAAAAGGACTTTTCAACTAGAGAATGGGATTCTTGGGGGAAAGGTGGTAGGAGTTCTCAAGCAATTTCAAAGAGATTCGGAGGGTTTACAAAATTTAAGATTGAAGCAGGTATAAAAACGAATTCTAAAATGGGTAATTTGAGTCCAGAAGAAGTAACAAATCACTTGTTAAATTGTATTGAACACAAAAAAACTCGAGTTAGTAGGTCCGTTTTAGAAAAGTATAACGAAGAGGTTGGAAAAAATATTGGACATGGGTATTATGAGAAATACTGGAATAACTTAAAAAATCAATATAAAAGGTGTATAGAATATAGAGAAGGAAGAATTACAAAGGATGAATTAATTACTCCAATAACAGTATGTAATAAAGAGAAAAAACTGCAAAAAAAGGGTAACCATTCTGAAATAGAGGCTTGGGACTTTGCAAGAAAATGTATTGAGTTTAGTGGTTTAAGCATAGATACTCCTAGTTGTGACGGAGAGGGTAATACATACCGACAGGGTGCTTTTGGAAATGCTGATTTTAATAAATATTTAGATGGTAAAGAACCAGATTTTATTGTTGTAAAAAAATATCATGATACAAATTTGTTTCTTATTGAGTGTAAAAATTCAAAAACGAAGTTAATCGAAGGTATCCAGCAAGTGGAGAGAGATGCATCGTTAATTAATAATTCAGGCAGATACAAATGTCCATTTGTATGCGTTATTGCTGGCAATAATTATGAAGGGTTTAGAATAGAAATAAGAAAATTATATAGGAAGAGTTATTTATTAACTGACTCTAAGGAAATTAAAAAAAATGATAATTTTATGTTTTCATTTTTAAATTAGTTGTCTGCATTGAAAAGTTTATTTAACTTTAAGGTAAGTTATCTTTAGCCTACTGTAAACGATGGAGATATATTATATAATAAAATATATTTGTAGTGGCATTAGTTATTGATAGGATTTTTTTATGATATAGGTTAAAGCAAATATAAAAAAATATTAAGATATTATGTCTGTGTGATTGTGGATTTATCGGGCTCGTCGCACTTCAAATAACAAAAGATTTGCACAAGGTTCGGGCGTGGGTCAAAAAGCCTTTTGGGTATTGCCCTCACACATTTCCCAACCTAAGCCCGTCGGGACAGTCGGCACATTAGCCCTTGTCAGGGCATGAGCGCCTCCTTCTAA
>JAQUGH010000112.1 GCA_028684195.1 Clostridia bacterium
GAGTTGGATATTGAAGCAAGCGTTGAAAAGGTTGAAAACATCCAGGACATCATGGCTTATGGCGTTATGAGTACCCCGGCTCTTGTTGTTGATGAACAAGTAAAGGTTATGGGAAGAGTACTATCAGTTGAAGATATTAAAAAATACCTATAAGTTTGTTAAGCAAGAAGGAAGCAAAGGGACGGACGAATTCCCTTGTTTCCTTCTTAATTTTCCTGTGGATTTTTTAATGGAATTTGCATATAATAAATTAAGTAGATTGATGGTGCAAAAAAACGAATTTTTTTTGAAACTAAAACAAAATATGATTGTTAAAATCCAGATACACTATTGATAATTAGGTAAGCCGTGTTATAATAAATGCATAAGGATATTAAGCTGTGTATCAATTTCAAAAGGAGGGATTGGAATGGCTACTTCATCATTTAATAAAGATTTTACGTTGAATTCAAGAAAGGCAGTGGATTCATTAGCCAAGATCATATCCACCCCTGTAGCAAGTGTGAATGTTGATAGTAACCTCGTGTCCTCAGAGGAAAGAAGACGTGGTGAATTGAAATTAAAACAAATGTTATCTCGTTAAAGAAGCTAATAGAAATGAGTGATGAGAATAAAGCTCAGAAACTTATTTCTATTTTTGTATGCAAAAGAGATCCTGATATTGAGAATTTTTTAAAGGAAAAAGCTATTATATTCGAAAAACTAGGGAAAAGTAGAACTTTTTTAATCTTTGATGAAGAGGACGAGAAATTTAAAGTTGTAGCCTATTTTACCTTAGCACTTCAAATACTAAAGATTCCAGAAGAATTTTCAAATAGGAAAATAAAAATCTTTGATGGTTTTAATGCGAAAATTAATGGAAAAAGAATTACTGAGTTTCCAACAATCCTAATTGGTCAATTTGGGAAAAATGAGTTGTTCAAAGATTGCATCACTGGTGATAAAGTGATGCGGTATTGCCTGGGTGTAATGTTAGAAGGTCAAATTAGATTAGGTGGAAGGATTGTAATGCTTGAGTGTAAGGATATTCCTTATCTACTTGATTTTTATGAAAGGTATGGTTTCCTAAAAATAGAGAAAGATTATGAAGTGGGTGAACTTATACAATTAGTAAAAGTGCTTCAAAAAGACGAAATAATCAACAAAGTTATAAAATTATAAAAGCCTGACCCCGGTTTTACCAAAAGAAGTAGGAAACTGCTACATAGTTTAAATGTAGCAGTTTCCTACTCCTTTTTGCCGTATTTTTCTAGAACATAGCTCTGAAACTCTTCAAGACTGCGGCGAGCATCTGCAGGCAATACTGTGGTCGGATCATCGGTTCGGTGGGCAGCTAAGATATCATTGCTGCTGTCATGTTTGTCATGAGCTAAGCGAAAAGATCCATTAAGTTGATGAACCTCATCCAAAGTCACACGACCCAAAAGCCAATCAATGGAACAATCTAAGAAATCAGCTAATTTTTTAAGCATATCGGGATCGGGGTTTCTATTTCCAGTCTCGTAAAGAGCGATAGTACTGGGGGAGAGATTCAGTCTTTCTGCTAATTGCCTTTGAGTTAATCCTTTATGACTACGAACGAGTTTTAATCTTTCTGGTAAGGCACTCATTTATGTGTTCCCCATCCTTTTTATCATTATAATACTACAATATGTAAGCAAATATAAGTTACGCTTACATATTGTAGTAGCTTTTTATTAAAAGCTCTTGACATGCTTGCAGACTGCAAGTACAATTAAATTAAAATCAGCTGACAGTTTGCAAGCAGGAGGAGGTGATGTTATGAAACAAACTCTTGCTGAGCTTAGAAAAGGGCAAGGTCTTACCCAAAGAGGTTTAGCGATAAAATTAAGTAAAATTGATGAAAATGTTAAGTTTTCCTCGGCTGCCGTTGCTTTGTATGAGTTAGGTTTGCGAACTCCAAATTTAAAAAAAGCAAAGTTAATAGCACGCTATTTTGGAGTTTATGTTGAGAATATTCTTTTAGGTTCCGATGCTTGCAGAATGAAAGGAACAGATAAGGAGCAGGTAGTAGCATCCAAGGCTGTTAATCAGTAAAAGATTCAAAAAACATTAAACAATAAGCAAATAATGGAGGTGTAGTTAGATGCGAAGGCACCGTTTAATAGAAGCTCGAAGAAATAACAATTGGACACAAACAGATGTTGCTGAAAAATTAAATATTACTGCTGGCTTTTACGGAATGCTTGAGCAAGGAAGCAGAAACCCGAGGCTTCCCTTAGCTTTTAATCTCGAAAGATTATTTAAGGTACCGGCAGAAGAGTTATTTCTCGATTTGTTTTGTACTACAAAAGCAGACAAAGAGCTGAATAAAGATGAGCAAGTGACTATTTCTAAAGCTGTTAACCAATGAAGGGAAGAGATAAGAACAGAGGACAGGGGATAGAGGAAAGTTGGTCAGTTGGAAAGGGAAAACCATTGCTGAACCATTGTTAAGCATTGTTAAGCAGATGGAGAAGGGGACAAAAGAGAACCGTCCCCGAATGTCTCAAAAAATTGTGCTTTGAAAAAAGGAGGGGGGCTAATGGGGAAAAGAAAGCTTACGAATTATGGGATGAAGGTGAAAAAGAGACTTGTTGATATGGAGATGACCCAGGTACAACTTGCCGAGGCAGTAGGGACAAGCAAAAATTACCTCAACCTAATATTGCATGGGGACAGATCAGGAGATAAATACGTGGAGAGAATTGTTAAGGTGCTTAAGTTTGAGTGAGAGAAGCTTAGGGAAATAGCATGGGGGTAGTAAGGGAAAAAGCGAGACGAGGACAGACAAGCTGATGGCTAAAAAAGAGGGAACATTTCAATAAAAGAAGGGGGTTAAGTTAATAATGAGCATAAAAAAGTTGTATTGTGTTTTATTAGTATTTGCATTTATGATATGTGGAACTCTAGCGTATAGCACTTCAGTATCGGCAGCCAAAATAGCAGAATGGAAAATGGATGAAGAGTCAGGAAATATAGTTGGTGATTCTAGTGGTCAATGGAAAAATGGTACAGTAATAGGCGGCGCTACATGGGTAGAGGGTATAATGGGGAATGCCTTAAATTTTGCGGGATCTACACAATATGTTACGGCACCACCAAGTGTTGAGGGAAAAGCAAATTGGACAATAGAAGCATGGGTAAAACCTGTAGATGGTTCGGGAGACTATTGCGTATATTCTGAAAGAAATCCTGAGGTTAATTTTTATATCAGTATTACAGGAGATAACAGTATAAAAGTTGGAACATATAATTGTTTTCGAGAAGAAGGATCAGAGTGGGACGAATATACAACAGATGCAGGTGTAATTACAAGGAATGCATGGAATTATGTCGCTGTTACTCTAGCAGGAGGAACAGGCGCACCTGATAGCGGTACAGTTACATGCTATGCCAATGGAAAAGTTGCTGGAGCATCAGGATTATTAGGTATAAGTAAAATAACGGGTATTACTGAAGCAGAATGGGTAGTGGGAGCGAGTGCAGTCTTGACGAGAATTGGTGATACAGCAGGAATAGCAACAGGAAAAAATGTAGCAGGAAATTTTGATGATATCTATCCATGGAGTGAGATGAAACTTTGCAATGTAGCTGATAACGGGGATGTTAATGCTACAATATATGATGGAGATGCCTTCAAACGATACGGGGAAAACGGGCAAGTCATGGTAAAAATACCCAAATTTTATTATAAACATACTTATGAAGGAGGAAAACATCGGTTTGGGGTAGCAGCTGAGCCTTCGCCAGGGTATAGTTTGCACCCTGCATTTTTTCGAAATGGCGTAGAAAAAAACAATGTTTTCGTAGGAGCATATGAAGCAGGATTAAGTGGTGGTTTACTTACTTCAGTATCAGGAGTAAGCCCAAGTTCAAATATAACATTAGGGAATTTTAGAACATATGCTAATGCTCGAGGAACAGGATGGAGTCCAATTGATATACAAACTTTTAGTGCCATTCAAATACTTTACCTTGTAGAGTGTGCTAATATGGATAGTCAAGCAACATTTGGAATTGGCAGAGTGAGGGAGGATGCTTTTATAAATACAGGTGGATGTGATAATTTATTCGGTGTTTCAGGTACACTCGGAAGTGCGGTTAGTTATCGTGGAATAGAAAATCTTTGGGGCAATGTTGGCTCAGTGCTTGATGGCTTTGTAAATGATACAACGGATAGTCAAGTTTATGTTGGTGATCATAATTTTGCGCTAGTGGATGATTATTTAGCAACAGGAATTTTTTTGAACAAAGGGAATTTTAATACGGATTATTATGGTAACATTTCTTGTGAACCAGGGTATGAGTGGCTTTTTGCACCACAAAATGCTTTTGTGTCGAATATAAACGATATGCTGTGCATCTATAATAAGAGTGCTACTGCTTCAAAAAAGGTTCCTATGGTTGGTGGATATTCTGATAGTTATGGACCTAATGATGGTGTGGGCTTGTTCGCTTGGGATATCCGATGCATGGTCACCAAAAGTGCTGATGAAAATAATGGGAGTCGTCTCATTTATGTTAATTAACGTTTCCTTAAATATCTATGATTATTGTATTGAGTATGTGTAATAAGAAGAAAAAGTTATATTTATTCAAAAATTTTTGAAAAAACAATACTCGGGGTACAGGGTATTTAGGAATAACTACTTGTTAAGGAAGAAAGCATCATTATGTATAGTACGTCATGTGAGAACAATTAAAGTGGTTAGAGGAAGAGGATAGAGTATCAGCCGTTGACAGCCGTAATGAGTTATTTGGGTTGGTTAAAGCATTGTAATGGACATAATCTTGTTTGCAGGTATATTTTTTCTGTTGAAAAAGAAAAGAAATTTGAAAAAGTAATAAATCAGGTACAGTAATGCTTAAATTAAGTCTAAACGGGAGGTGCAAAGTAATGGATTCAAGAAAAGCATGGCAAATTTTCTTCATACTTGGATTTTGTCTGTGTTTAAATCTGCTTTTTCCTGGATTTGCTCAAGCAATAGATGAAAATGAAGGGGTGATAGGTGGAAGGGATTATAATGGAGTCATTGATGAAGTGACCATACATGATGCAGTCGTTTCACAGGAAGATGTGGCGGCAAATTACATCAGTGCGTTAGGGGTTGATGGGATAACAGTTGAGGATACTTTTGAAAAAAGCTTAATCAAGAGCGTTTACGATGCTACAATCCCATGTAAGCTAGGTTTTAATTTAATTAATGGTGTTGATTCGGTGGAAATAGATGTTAAAATCCCAGATATGTTAAGAGTATCTGATGTAGGGGCTGTATTTAAGGATGGTGTTGAGCAATGTGCTGTTACTTACGAGGGAAATAAATTTTACATAAATAATCACCTTGCACCTGGTAGTTATGAGATAACGTATGACGTGAAATACAACACAATATATTCTATTGTAGTAGCGGCTATTAATGGAATAGCAGTTAAAGTGGAGCCATTTACAGTTGTATTTGTGGAATACCCAGGTTTATTATAAGCTCGAAGGTAAGACAAGGCGACAGGGACTTGTCTTGCCTTTTATTTAGCAAATCGTAGCAAATCGGGGTCAGGCTTTTATAATTTTATATCTCAATATTAAAACTATTACGGAATCTCGTAAAAGTACTAGGTACTCTTCGAATCTTGTCGAATGATAATAAAATACGAAACGTTCTTCTGTATTTAGCGGAGGAATTGTTAATAAAATAACAATACACGATACAATACTTATACTAGAAGAAATACTGACAAATTATCAAGCTTCAAATTTGTTTGTTTCCAATCCTGTTTTGACAGATGCAGAGGGTAAATTTTCTACAATGTATATTTATGGGTCTACAGTTTTATGTAAGTTAGGTTTTAATGTTGGGTACAATACTATTGAATCTATTGGTTTACCAAGGTTGTTGTAAGGTTTGAAATGAAAAAGGGTTGTAACGAAACGAAAGTTTTGTTACAATCCCTTTTTTAATTGAAGATAAGTTTAGCAAAGTGTATAATTGTGGTAGTGTGGTAGGAATTAGGTAAAGAACCGATAAAGATAAAAAGGTAGTATGTAACCATGGAGACAAATGATCTTTTACAAAGATATTGAGGATAATGAAGGAAGTTGGAGCAAAAGAACCTGTACTTATTGAGCAGGGGGATGAGTTTCATTTAATTATATACAAAGCACAATAGTATGGTTATTATATTTTCATTAATTTTGTTAAACTGCTAAAAGGAAAGAGCATCCTCTTGTTTGTTATGGAAAACCGGGGAAACTTGGGGTCAGGCTTTTATAATTTTATATCTCAATATTAAAACTATTACGGAATCTCGCAAAAGTATTAGGCACTCTCCGAATCTTGTTAAATGATAATGATAATAAAATATGAACTAGTATTAAAAGAAGATGATTTTGATAATTCAAGAGTGATTAGATATATGAATGAATTTAAGAATATATCAGATGTTATTATTGCTGCTAAAGGATAATTATTTTTGAGCGTAGTGTGATATAATAGAAATATAAGGGAAAAGGAAAGAAGGAATAAAATGGCAAAATATCCATTAATGAGTCCAACTGTGGATTTTGTGTTCAAACAGATTTTTGCAGGTACCTATAAAGGAAGTGAGGTTCTATTAATAGATCTTTTAAATGCTATTTTAGGATTAAAAGAAGATGAAAAGATAAAGGAAATTACATATTTAAATCCATATAACGATAAAGTGAAACTTTCTTCAGTGGGGATGTTTTATTCCCCACTGAAGGTTAGTTGAACCATTACACGCTAGTAACACTTACGAACTTGTTCGTTAGTGTCTACTGTGTGCAAAGCTGAGCTTAGCGTCGCTTATCTCCATTAATTTGGGGATATTCCTGTCCCAATATACTACCACTGCTTCAGCAGGTGTTTCCCCTTTCCTATTTTAAAGAGGGAGTCTTAGCGACGGTTAGCTATTCGGATAAAGAGTATAAAGAAGGGAAAATGTCTATATTAGACATAAAAGTAAAAACTCAGGATGATAAGTTGATTGATATTGAAGTCCAGATTAATAACAAAGACAACTATCGTAAAAGGGCACTTTATT
>JAQUGH010000113.1 GCA_028684195.1 Clostridia bacterium
TCCTGAAGAAGGAAGTGGTGTTTGAGTGGCTTCTACAGCTTTAAAGTAGGCAAGACCAAAGGAGTGAGCAATACCTAAAACTTCACCAGTAGAACGCATTTCCGGTCCTAAAAGTGGGTCAACCTCTGGGAACATATTAAAGGGAAAGACCGCTTCTTTTATTCCATAATGGGTAATTACCTTTTGCTTTAAGTCATTGATAGGAGATTTTTTACCGGTTAGGGGTGACATCATTACTTCGGTGGCAATACGAGCCATTGATATATTACATACCTTTGAAACCAAGGGAACAGTTCGCGAGGCACGTGGATTTGCTTCTAATACGTAGACTTTGTCATCTGCAATTGCATATTGCATATTCATTAGACCGGAAACCTTCAATTCCTGAGCTATTTTTTTAGTATAGGTACGGATAGTATCACGGTGCTTTTCTGAAATACTGATTGGTGGTATAACACAGGCGGAATCTCCTGAATGAATTCCTGCTAATTCAATATGCTCCATTACTGCTGGGACAAACGCATTTTCTCCATCGGCAATAGCGTCTGCTTCGGCTTCTATGGCGTTACTTAAAAATCTATCGATTAAAATAGGGCTATCAGGAGTGATGCCAACAGCAGCTTCGATGTATTGGCGTAGCATTTCTTCGTCATAAACAACCTTCATACCACGTCCCCCTAAAACATAAGATGGTCTTACCATCAAGGGATAACCTATTTGATTGGCAATGGCGAGAGCTTGCTCGAGATTGCTTGCCATACCTGATTCGGGCATTGGTATGTCTAATTTCTCCATGATTTGTCTGAACCTGTCACGGTCTTCGGCAAGGTCAATGGTGTCGGGGGTTGTACCCAAAATTCTTACTCCTGATTTTTCTAGCTCTTTTGCGATATTCAAAGGGGTTTGACCACCAAATTGAACTATTACTCCCAGAGGTTGTTCTTTTTCATAGATGCTTAAGACATCTTCTACTGTGAGAGGCTCAAAATACAGCTTGTCTGAGGTGTCATAGTCGGTGGAAACCGTTTCGGGATTGCAGTTGACAATAATTGTTTCAAAGCCCATCTCACGAAGTGCCAAAGCGGCATGGACACAACAATAGTCAAATTCAATTCCTTGACCGATGCGGTTAGGACCGCCTCCTAAAATCATAATTTTCTTTTCGTTGCTAACGGGAGTTTTATCTACAGCATTGTAGGTTGAGTAATAATAAGCGGCATTTTCCACACCACTTACTGGAACTGGCTCCCAACCTTCTACTATTTTCAAGGATGTTCTACGATCCCTAATTTCTTTTTCAGAAACAGCAAGAAGCATAGCTAAATAGCGGTCAGAAAAGCCATCTTTTTTGGCTTGCGTTAATAAGTCATCAGGAAGAATTCCTGTTTTATATTGAAGTATTTTTTCCTCCAATACGACTAATTCTTTCATTTGCTCTATAAACCAAGTTTTAATATGAGTGAGATTATGAAGTCCTTCTATAGTTGCTCCTTTGCGAAGAGCCTCATACATAACAAAATGACGTTCGCTTGTTGGCTCTGAAAGCATGGACAGAAGCTTTTGCAAAGGTAATTCATGAAAATTTGAAGCGAAGCCTAAACCATAACGACCAATTTCCAAGGAGCGAATAGCTTTTTGAACAGCTTCTTTGTAGTTTTTGCCAATACTCATAACTTCGCCGACAGCCTTCATTTGTGTGCCGAGCTTGTCTTGGGCACCTTTGAATTTTTCAAATGCCCAGCGTGCAAATTTGATTACTACATAATCTCCAGATGGTACATATTTATCTAACGTTCCCTCTTTCCAATAAGGAATTTCATCTAAGGTTAGACCTGTAGCTAACATGGCTGAAATAAGTGCTATCGGAAATCCTGTTGCTTTAGAAGCTAGAGCGGAAGAACGTGAAGTTCTGGGGTTTATTTCAATTACTGTTACACGGTCAGTTTTTGGGTCATGAGCAAATTGTACATTGGTTCCGCCAATTACTTGAATAGCTTCTACTATGGAATACGCATATTTTTGTAATCTATCTTGTAGCTCTTGGCTTATCGTTAGCATAGGAGCTGAACAAAAAGAATCCCCCGTGTGCACGCCCATGGGGTCAATATTTTCAATAAAACAAACTGTAATCATTTTATTATTAGCATCACGTACTACTTCAAGTTCAAGTTCCTCCCAACCAAGGACGGATTCTTCAATTAATATCTGTCCCACCATACTAGCTGCAATACCACGGTTAGCTACGGTTCTTAATTCCTCAACATTATAGACCAAACCACCGCCAGTGCCTCCCATAGTGTAAGCAGGTCGAACTACTACAGGGTATCCCAGTTCTTGAGCTATTTTCTCAGCATCCTCTACGTTGTAGGCAGGCTTACTAAGGGGCATTTCAATACCAAGGTTGTTCATGGTTTCTTTAAATGCTATCCGGTCTTCTCCTCGTTCAATAGCATCAATTTGAACACCAATTACCTGAACATTGTATTTTTCGAGAATTCCTTGTTTTGCTAATTCAGAACAAAGATTCAAAGCTGATTGTCCGCCTAAGTTGGGAAGAAGTGCATCGGGACGTTCCTTGTCAATGATTTCAGAAATTCTTTTCACGTTAAGAGGTTCGATATATGTAACATCGGCCATATCAGGGTCAGTCATAATTGTTGCTGGATTTGAATTAACCAGCACAATTTCAAATCCCATTTTTCGAAGGGCTTTACAAGCTTGAGTGCCCGAGTAGTCAAATTCACAAGCTTGACCAATTATTATGGGACCTGAACCAATTATCATGATTTTGTTAATGTCGTTTCGTTTTGGCATATATTAACACCCCACTTATAATTCTTTATCCAACCTATTATATCTTAAATCAAATTATATTCATACAACAAATTTACATAAACGGCAAAATAATCTCGATCACTCAATTAGAAAAACTAAAAAAAATAATTATTTAGCGAAAAAGATAGAAAGGGAAAGGGAATAATCGAAAAAAATAATAATAAAAATATTATTTGCTACCGCAATATGACATATTATACCAAAAGCACGATGTATAATAAATCCAGCAAATGGAAAATGGTCACATTAGATTTGTTGTATTTTAGATTTGCACAAGGGAATTATGCTTTTCGAAAGGTGAGTAAATTAAGTGAGAAAGAGACAAAAAAGAGCTAATAGGCATATTTATTATAGCTTTACATTATGTGTAATATGTATCATTTCGCTCGGGATGGTTGGAATTGGATATGGGGCATGGAATGAAACCCTGAATTTTGTAGGCACAGCAACTGCCGGGTGTATTGAACCTGTTTTTATAAATAGTAATTTATTCTTGCACACAGGGAATGAGAATTGGATTGGCAATGCGGTAGTGTCTAATAGTGGAAAAGAAATAAATGTAAATATTAATAAAGCTTTTTCAAGGGACATGTATTATTTAGATTTTGAGATAAAAAATGAGGGAACATTACCTATTCAAACAGAGGTAATAACTGAAACATCTGGTACAAGTCTCAAAGTACAACTGATAAAGAAACCAAAAAAAGTTATTGAAGCCAAAGAAACAACAGAAGGACGATTAAAAATAATGGTAGAAAACGCAAAATACGATTGTGATTCAAGTTTTATGGTACAGCTGATTTATAGTCAATTAGCTGCATCATAAATGATAAATAATATATTGTTTAAGCTGTGCACGCTTGAGTATAAAGGGGGGTGTTTAGAAAAAACAATTTATTAGAATGTGGGAGAAACGCCACAAATTGGTCTGAACACAGAATTGATCCTAGAGAATTTTTTTGAAGGGATTAAAAAAATCAAAAGAGTGAAAGGGGAAAATGAAGATGAAAAAAGCAAGATTTTTATTAGCAACATTAGTTTGTGCAGTTGTGGCAATGGGGGTTGGATACGCCTGGTGGACAGATTCGATTGGTGTAACGGAGACAGCTGCTGCGGGTAATATGGAGGTTATTTTTGTTGATGGGTCTAACACTAATGGAACTTCAGCATATGTAGATGCAACTATAACAAAGACAGATGATAAGACCTATACTTGTTCATTTACTAACTTATATCCAGGTGCAAAAGCTAGAGTTGATTTAAAAGCTATAAACAGTGGTACTATACCTGTTAAATTTAATAATGCTGCGATTACCGTTACTGGTAGTAGTGATTTAAGGGATAATATTGATGCTCAAGTTTGTTACTGTAAACTGGATACTGCTGGTGATGTAGTTGTTGGCTCTGAGGGTGGTACGGAGCTTGTATTATTAAAGAATTTGCAGGATGCTATAAATGGAGAAGCTGATTTAAAGGCTTTAGAATTTGCTACTGGTGAATATTTAGCCCTTGGTAGTCCTACTGATGATGATAGTAGTATTCTTCTACAAGTTAAGGATAATGCTCCTGATGGTATTGAGAATGAAACTCTTACTTTTGATCTTGAGTTAAATTGGAAACAATTTAACGAATAACAATCAGTAATACGATGTTTTAATACATTAATAGGAGTAGATGAGCAAGGGGGTATCCTTGTTCATCTACATCTATATATTATCTTTCAGATTCAGAGAACTGAAAGGGGGGATTTAAATTGAAGAGAGCAAGATTTTTACTTGCGACATTAGTGTGTGCAGTTATGGTAATGGGGGTTGGATATGCTTGGTGGACAGATTCAATTAGTGTAACAGAAACTGCTGAAACTGGTGAACTGGACGTTAAGTTTGTTACTGAGGATGTTTATCCGAATACCGCTGGAACTTCAGATTATGTAGTTCCAGGCACTGTAACAACAGACGCTGAGGGGAAGACGGTTACTTGTTCATTCACTAACTTATATCCAGGTGCAGAGGCTCGAATTGATTTAAAAGCGAAAAACATTGGTACTATACCTGTTAAACTCAAGAATGCTACGATTAGTTTTGATGCTGGATCAAGTGAAGCTTTAAAGAGTAGTATTGATGCTTACGTTCTTTATTATAAACTTAATGTTGATGGCAGTATTGCTAGTGGCTCTGTTGGCAGTACCACTGTTGCAGCATTAGACAAGTTGGCAGCAAAGATAATTAGTGATCCATTATTAATGGGTTTACAATTTGCCCCAAATGAAAGCTTATGCTTGGGTGGAGATGAGTGTATTGTTTTAAAAGTTAAGGATGATGCTGGCGATGGCATTGAGAATGAAACGCTTACTTTTACTCTCCAATTAGAATGGAAGCAATTTAATGAAATCTAAGTAGTGGATTTTATAAACTAGTACAGTGTTATGGTTAGATGAGCAGGAAAATTATTGCTCATCTATACCTATATCATTATTTTATCTGGGTATTATCTTAACTATAGAAGGTGAATATTTATATGAAAAAAAATTTAGCAGTATTAGTATGCTCGGCTTTTATTGCTCTTGGTATAATTCCAGGTGTTTTTTCTTTATGGAAAGATGATATAGAAATTAAGGGGGTAGTACAAATATTTGCCAATACAGAGAAAAACGGGGAAAAAGAAAATGATAAAAAGCACATGTATGAAGCGGAGAAAGGAAATATAAATAAAGATGAAAATGTTACGGGGAAGATGAAAAGTGAGGAAGAAACGGAAATCATAGAAGGAACGAAGGATATAAAAGATGCAGAAGGCAAAGAAGACAAAGGAAACTTAGGAAACATAGACAGCGTAAAGATTACAGATGACACAAGGAGCATGGAGAGAACAACAAATACAGATAAGGAAGAAAACGAGATTGAAACAAGAAATCTAAAGAAGGAAGAGAAAGTGAACAATTAAACATAAGGTGGAGGTAAGGGATGTATTCAATTCGTAGGGAACAAAAGAGGACGAAAGTGAGGTGCATAATTCTTTTAAGCCTCTTATTATTAACTGAATTTATAAGGAATACCACGTTTATTTCCTTTTTTCAAAGTATAACTTTCATTTCATATGGGAGACCATTACTTTGGTTAGGTATTGCCTTAGTGGTATATATGTTTCCGAGAGCTAAGGCAGTAGGACGTTTAAGTCTTCAAAAATTTATTATTTCTCTTGCACTGGGTTCTGCCATTATATATGTAGCATTTATGATGGTCGGCGGAATGTTGACATCCTTCGGAAAAACTCCCTATGCTCTTTGTGTTAATAATCTTATTTATATTGGGTCTTTTTCATTAGGAATTGAAGCGGCTAGGGCTTATTTGATAAATAGTTATAAAGGGAAAAATATTATGGCTATTGTAGGAATCATCAGTATCATCTTTGCTTTGACCAGTCTTTCCTACAGAGGGATATTAAACATAAAAACAGGACTAGCCTTTGTTAGATATATGGGTAGTGTAGCAGGACCTGCCCTATCAGAAAGTCTTCTTATTTCGTATTTTGCTTATCTCGGAGGATTTGTACCGGCAGCAATTTTTCATTTCGTCTTATTAATTTTCGAACGATTTTGCCCAATATTACCGAATTTAAGTTGGGGAATGAAAACATTTATATGTTGTTTTGTTCCAATATTCAGCCTGATTTTTGTGCAACATCTTTATTCAATTCAAGCAAGGTTAATAAAAAGAAATTCTGGAGACGATGAGCAAATATTTGGTTGGATAGTGACTAGTGTTGCTTCAGTATTGATAATATGGTTTGCCGCAGGAATGTTTTCTATATATCCGTCTGTAATAGTAACAGGGAGTATGGAACCAATAATAAAGCCCGGAGACATTGTGCTTATGGAAAAGATAAAAGGTAAAGAGGCAAAACTTGACGATGTAATTCAATATTATGATACAGAAGAGGAGATAAATATAACCCATAGAGTTATATCATTTAATGAAGGTAAAGAAAAAACTCTTATGACTAAAGGGGATAATAATTCTTGTTCTGATTTTTCCCCCATTGAATTTTCACAGGTAAAAGGGAGGATGATTGCCACCATTCCAAAAATAGGATGGTTAACCCTTATCATGAGAAGTAACGGAGAAATCCCCGAAGGGGTAGTAAATTAGGCGAACGATAGTTCAACAA
>JAQUGH010000114.1 GCA_028684195.1 Clostridia bacterium
TGGGAGCTTATAATTATCTGCTATTTTTTTAACTAAATTTGCGGTTACACGCCAATCTTCTATTTTTTCGCCCAAGAACACGTGAAACACTGTCCCACCTGTATACTTCGTTTGTAGTGCATCCTGTGCATCAAGTGCCTCAAACATATCATCAGTGTATCCCACAGGCATATGCGTACTATTAGTATAAAACGGAGTACCATCACTCGCTGTAATAATATCAGGATATTGTTCAACATCAGATTTAGCAAGTCTATATGAAGCAGACTCTGCCGGCGTAGCCTCCAAATTAAAGAAAGCATTATATTTATTTTGATACTCAACTAGCTTTTCTCTCATATAGTCAACAACACGTGTGGCAAACTCTCGTGATTTTTCTTCAATTATATCAGCTTTAATCCATTTTGCATTAAGACAAGCCTCATTCATTCCTACTAATCCTATAGTTGAAAAATGATTATCAAATGTACCTAAATACCTATTTGTATAAGGATATAAGTCTTGTTCCAAAAGACGCTTTAGTATATTGCGTTTAACATCCAAAGAACGTGCTGCTACGTCCATCAGCTTACCAAGTCTGCTATAAAAATCTTCTTCATCTTTTGCAAGATACGCAATACGGGGCAAATTAATAGTCACCACACCCACAGAGCCTGTGTTTTCACCTGAACCAAAGAATCCTCCTGCCTTACGGCGAAGCTCACGCAAATCAAGACGCAAACGGCAACACATCGAACGCACATCGGAAGGATTCAGCTCGCTGTTTACATAGTTTGAAAAATAGGGTGTACCATATTTGCTCGTCATTTCAAAAAGCAAACGGTTATTTTCTGTTTCTGACCAGTCAAAATCACGGGTAATGGAATATGTCGGTATGGGATATTGAAAACCTCGTCCGTTAGCATCTCCCTCTACCATAACTTCAATAAACGCTTTATTTATCAAATCAACTTCTTTTTTGCACTCACCATATGTAAAATCCATCTCCTTGCCTCCTACAATTGCAGGTTCTTTGGCAAGATCTGGCGGAATAGTCCAGTCTAAAGTTATGTTTGTAAAAGGTGCTTGACATCCCCAACGGCTGGGTGTATTAACTCCATATATAAATGACTGAATACATTGTTTAACCTGTTCATAATCAAGGTTGTCCACCTTAACATATGGTGCAAGAAAAGTATCAAAGCTTGAAAACGCCTGTGCACCTGCCCATTCATTTTGGAGGATACCTAAGAAATTCACCATTTGATTGCAAAGTGTAGATAAATGTTTAGCAGGGGAGGAAGCAATTTTACCAGGAACACCGGATAATCCCTCGGTAATCAGCTGCTTAAGTGACCAACCAGCGCAATATCCTGAAAGCATTGACAAATCATGTATATGCATTGCCGCACTCTTATGTGCTGCAGTAATCTCTTCATCATATACTTCACTAAGCCAATAATTTGCAGTTATCGCCCCGGAATTATGTAAAATCAGACCACCTAAAGAATATGAGACAGTGGAATTTTCTTTAACACGCCAGTCTTCGTCACGCACATAGCTGTTTACCAGTGCTTTATAATCCAAGATAGTAGATTTCATATTACGAATTTTTTCACGATGTTTTCTATAAAGTATATATGCTTTAGCAACATCATGATAGCCTGCATCTTCCAACACATGTTCAACGCTATCTTGAACTGCTTCGACGTCAATTTTTTTGTCAACTATTTTTGATTGGAAATTACTTGTAACTCGTAAAGACAAGATATTAAGTATTCCTTCAGTATAGACACTTCCTGTTGCGTCTAATGCTTTTTTTATAGCAACTTTGATTTTTTCAATATCAAAATCAACTATTTTCCCATCCCTTTTAATTACACTAAACATCCTCAAATGCCCCCTCTTTATTGAACTTCCACAAAAAATTTATTTTACACATAACACTATATATTGTGTTGTATAGATGTATTTTACACAATATATAGCGTCTTATGTTATTATACTACCCATTTTATTCTTTTACAAGTACTTGTATTTATTTTGTATACATCTAGCTGAGTTTATCCTATTCGTCTCTGAAAGAACTTTACCACTTCCACTATTGGTATTATCAAAAATGCACAACCAACTACAATTAGCCACTGATGAAAATTCAAAAATTCTACTTTGAAAATACTATTAAGTCCAGGAATTAAAATTACCGAAAGCATCATTACAGCAGACATTGCAACAGCACCATTTAAATACTTATTTGAGAAAACCTTTATGCTAAATATTGATTTCTTGCTAGACCTCGCATTAAACGCATGAAATAGCTGTATCAACCCTAATGTTGCAAATGCCATTGTAGTAGCAATTTCATGAGAATAATACGTTGCGCCAATATAATAGGCTACTAATGTAAGCACCCCTTCTAAAACACCCTGATAAATTATATTTATTCCAAGTCCTCCAGCGAAGAAGCTTTTTTCTGACTTTCTGGGTTTTTCATTCATAATTCCTTTCTCTGCTTTTTCAACACCCAAAGCCAACGCCGGAAAGGTATCGGTAACAAGATTAATCCACAGAATATGTATAGGAAATAACATCCTCCAATTTAATAAGGTTGCAATAAACAAAGCGATAACCTCACCCATATTTGCTGATAAAAGAAAATGTATGGATTTACGAATATTACTATATATTTTTCTACCCTCTTCTACAGCAACTACTATAGTGGCAAAATTATCATCGGATAATACCATATCTGATACTCCCTTTGAAACATCTGTACCGGTTATACCCATACCCACACCAATATCAGAGGTTTTTAAGGCAGGAGCATCATTAACCCCATCGCCAGTCATTGCAACAACTTTTCCATTATCCTTCCAAGCCTTAACTATCCGCACTTTATGTTCAGGTGATACTCTAGCGTACACAGAGTAATTTGAAACATTTTTCAGAAAATCCTCATCACTAATTTTATCAAGGTCACTACCAGTAATAATTTGGCTATCATCTGAAGTAATATTTAATTCCTTTGCAATAGCAGCAGCTGTACCCTTGTGATCTCCGGTTATCATTATTGGTCTTATTCCAGCACATTTACAAATTCTCACCGCTTCTTTAGCTTCTTCTCTTGGCGGATCTATCATACCTACAAGACCAACAAAAATAAAATCGTTTTCAATATTTTCAGGAGTTACATTTTTAGGCACATTATCAAGTTCCTTATAAGCCATTGCCAAAACTCTAAGTGCTTTGCCCGCCATTTTAGTATTTGCATTTTTAATGGTTTGCAAATCCAACTCATTCATAGCTTGAACTTGTCCATCAACTAAAATATTAGTACATCTCTGAAGAAGAACATCCGGCGCCCCCTTAGTTAAAACCCTGACTCCATTATTAATTTTATTCATGGTTGTCATTAATTTTCTATCTGAATCGAATGGGATCTCACTCACCCTAGGCATTGCATTTTCCATAGAAATCTTATCGAATTTCTTTTGGAACCCAAAATATATTAAGGCAGTTTCCGTAGGATCGCCTATTGCTTTTATATTCGTCTCCTCAATCTTTGTAACCTTGGAATCATTACAAAGTATCATTGCCTGCATATATATATCCAAATTAGGATCTTCGTTTTTCACATTATCACACGGAACTAATTTATTGCTAAAAAATATTTCCTTTACTGTCATTTTATTTTGAGTAAGAGTACCAGTCTTATCTGAACAAATTATTTCCGTACCTCCTAATGTTTCAACTGCTGGCAGTTTTCTAATAATGGCATTCTTTTTAGCCATCCTTTGCATCCCCATAGCAAGAACAATCGTAACAATTGCCGGTAACCCTTCCGGAATGGCCGCTACAGCAAGGCTTACAGCAATAAGAAACATTTCAAAATATCCTCTGTTTTCAATAACTCCAGTAATAAATATTATTACCGCAATAATAATTATGCCAACGGATAAATACTTACTCATTTCCGCAAGCTTTTTCTGCAAAGGTGTTTCTTCAATATCTGCGTTTGAAATATATCCGGCAATTTTACCAACTTCCGTATTCATCCCAGTTCCCACAGCAACCCCTAAACCTCTACCGTATGTTACGCTACTTCCAAGATAAACCATATTCTTTCTATCACCAATTACTATGTCATCGTGTTCTATCTTATCTACGCTTTTTTCTACAGGTACAGATTCACCTGTTAAAGAGGATTCTTCAACTTTTAAACTAGCTGATTCTATCAACCTTATATCTGCCGGAACGTAATCTCCTGCCTCAAGATATACAATATCACCTGGGACAATTTCCTCCGTTTTAATGGTATTTGCTTGACCATTTCTTTTAATTTTTGCATAGGGAGAAGACATTTTCTTTAACTCCGCAAGTGCTTTGTCCGCTTTACTTTCCTGAGCAACACCAAGAACAGCATTGATAATTACCACAACTAAAATAATAATGGCATCAGTAACCTCACCCAATAATGCTGATATCACTGTTGCCACTAATAAGACAACAATCATAATATTCTTAAACTGGTCAAACAACATCGCAAATATGGTTCTTTTTTTGCCCTCATCAAGCTCATTTTTACCATAGACTGAAATTCTCTTGATGGCTTCTTCATCACTCAAACCCTTGACCGAAGTATCAACATTCACTAGTGAATCTTCCACCGTTAAGGTATGAAATAAAGCACTCTTAGATGACTTTTCCTGTAAATCTTTTGACATATTAACATTGTTCATTAGAAAACTCCTCTCTGCCATTCAATGGAAAATAAATTAAGCAGATATTTAAAATAATTCTTCTTTTATGTAACAAATAAGCATTGCTATGCCCTTGAAATGGTTATTCTAACCTTTCATGGAGAAACAAGCAAGTAAAAAAAATTTCACTTGATTGTCCTTGTCAATATTATCATAATTATAATAATTTTATCAAAAATAATGCTAACATTCAATAATAAAAGATACACCTACTTATTCTTCGCATTTTCTAATCCTATAAATAGAATAGCAACTTGGACAAAATGCAAATTAGAAATACAACAACACAGGAATAATCTTTATAGATTATATTCGTTCAAGTTATCGAGAAAACGGTAAACTAAAACATAAATAAATGTATCGTATTATTAAGGTAACCCTTGCTAAATTAAAACTTATATAAACTACTATGCAGGAAATATCAAGACAATTTTCGCACTTACCTATGCAAAAATTAAAAAGCTATATAAAGTAGACAATATACAATCTTCAATGTTTAACGAGAAAAATATTACATAAATTACCTTCCCAGGCAATCTAAATATACGTTATGCTTTATATGAAAATCCTGTCCATGGTAAAAAAGAGAAAAAGCCAAGCTGAATTTCCGTTACCACTGGATTAGACATTTATTATAATCTTTAAGAAAGTTAAAAATGCTACCTATTTGAGCCATACCACTGCCCCCTATTTTATAACTCTATAGTACTTAAAACTTGCTTTAAATTTTGTACTTCCTCATCAGTTAAAGTTATCCCTTTCCCTATTTTGCCATCATCATGATTCCAATCTCTTAAATCATATTTTGCAGTTCTTTCATTCCAACTAACCTTATTAAATTCCTTTGTCCATTTCCCTTTTTCAGATAAAACTGCTATTCTTTCAGTAATTTCATATTTTATGTCTGCCATTATTTTTACCTCCTATTAATATTATTTTCAACAATACCTATCAAATTATACCAAATGTATAACAAAATTACTATAGATTAAATAGGATTATTTGTATTATCCCCTATCGATAGTTTCCTAATTTAACCTCAAATTTTTCAATTTTACTTTTTTTACTTGAATCAATAAAAATGACCCCAGACTTCTTTTAAAGCTTTTCTAAATAATGAATCAAAAACTTTCTCATCTGTTTGCTTGATTTTACTAATTGTTTTAATATAATTATCCAAATGTGCAATATTTCTTTTAATATAATCATTAATTACAGCTTTTCTCGGTTCATTATCTAATTCATTACTTGCTTTTTTTCTCTCCAATAAACTTATTATTTCTGATTTTAACTGACCCTTCGGTATAATAGCTTCAACCAGTACATCAAATTTAATAGGTGGTACTGTTCCATTTTCTACTATCCATTTAGATGCCAAAATTGGTCTTAGTACATAAAAATATTTTTTAATTCGAACCATATCACCTTGTAAATAATTTCTGTAATTACCCTTAGCCATACCTAAATAGTGGTTCAATGATGATATTGGAGAAAATGCAGTTGGAATTAAATTTCGTATTTCTTGTGCCACAGAAAATTGTTCAAGATAAACTATAGGTGATTGTAACCACTCCAACATTGGTGGATTAGACTTTCTAAATAATTTTAAAGCTTTTCTAATATCCCAACCATTAATATCTAATACATCGTCAATCGGAATTTCAATTACATCTCTCTTTTCATAAATAGAAAGATACCACTCAATTGGATGAATATATATAAATCGAACATCATAGTCACTATCTTTTGAATGGAAACCCCAAGCCCTGCTTCCAGATTCACAAGCGTACAATATTCGCACATTATGTTCTTTTTCGATTTTTTCGAGTTCTGACCGTATGATTTTATTTTGCATACTTATCCTCCTTTAGAAAAATCGGTAACCGTCTAACGGATATGAATTGCCGAAGACTTTGAGCCTACAGGTGACCGCTTATGCCGGGGTTCTCTGAGTCGTCTTATGCGGTCGGTGCCTTGGTCGGCGAAAGGATATGGCACGCACTCTCCAACCCTTTACCAAATCTTGTCCCCGCTGAACACGCTTATCCGCGCCACGGGAAAACTTGCTGTTGTACTAAACCGTGATTTTTCTGATCATGTCTTTGTCCGACCCAAAAGGCATGAAAAGCTTCCTTATGTTCTTTCTAAGGATGAGATTCTTTCTATCCTTGACCATGTTTCTAACTTAAAACATAAAACTGTCTTGCTTACCATTTATTCCTCTGGGCT
>JAQUGH010000115.1 GCA_028684195.1 Clostridia bacterium
TATCACGCAACGCTTCTCTATTTTGTTCACACTCTGGATCTATACCATCTTCTATATTTTTAACAACTCCATCGCACGCTGCTATAAAAACGTCTACTTGGTCTTTAGTATATTTAACCATTTTTTCCAGCTGACGAATATTTCGCCTTTCAAAATACCCATTTTGTTGTAACTCATGTTTAAAATAGTGTTCTACGTTGTAATCTATCGCCTGCTTTAAAGAACGACAATTAAATTCTATTTTACTTACATATATATTATTTTCATCACCCATATCCTTTAACTTTTCACACGCTCTATCACAAGCCTCTTGACCCAAATCTATTTGTTCTTTTATTCTAACATCCAATTCATTTAATGCCCAATCAAGATTTACCTCTGGTTCTACCTGTTGTGGTTCTGTTGCCACTTTGCTTTCTTCTGATGTTCGCCCATTTTTATCATTGAGATATTCTTTAACCCGTTCTACTCCCCATTCAAGTACATTCATACAAATACCTCCTCAATACAATCTAGTTTAACATCTTTTCTTAATTTTATGTAATATAATGTCTTTTGTCAATAGGGTGTTGTATAAAATGTGCAAACAAAGGGACAGGGAATTGTCTTGTAAACAAGACAATTCCCTGTCCCCCTTGATTCACGTTTGATCAGCCCTCATTTTTGATTACATTCACAACCTTATAGCCTTGCTCTTCCAGCTTTTTTTCTATCCCATCTGTATTGATGGTGTTTGTCCTAATAACCACGTCACTTTTGCCGTCACTACCTCGATATACCGCAACATGAGTAATATTCGCATCAAACGACTGGAATATCTCACCAATTACTGCGAGAACGCCCGGTACATCCGCAGCTTCTACCGTAATTCTGCTTCCTGTATCCCTAAAACCAAGCAAATCAATAAAGGCATCAAAGATATCACTTTCCGTAATAATTCCTACCAACCTGTTCTCTTTCATCACTGCTAGCGAGGTTATTCTATTTTCACGCATCAGTACAACAGCTTCTTCCAAAAGAACATCCGGTGAGATAGTAATAACCTCTTTTGTCATGGCATCACTTACCTTAGCCTTCGATAACAAATAATTAAGTTCAAAAACACTTAATGACGTTGCCTTGGGAACAGATAACGTTTGGATATCCTTATGTGTAAGCATTCCCACAACCTTTTCACCATTTACTACAGGGATTTTTTTTATATTCTTTTCACGCATTAATTCAATTGCTTCATTGATAGGTGCGTCAAATGTTATCGTGTACGGATTTGCCGTCATTCTCCTTTTTACATACATACTATTCGCCTCCTAAATAAGCTTTTTGAATTTCATCGCTCTTAGCCAATTCCTCACCAGTTCCACTCATCACAATAGTCCCAGTTTCGATAACATAAGCTCTATGAGCAATGGCTAATGCCATACTGGCATTTTGTTCAACAAGTAAAATGGTAGTACCAGTACTATTTATATCTTTAATTATCTCAAATATCTCACGCACTAAAAGTGGTGCAAGCCCCATTGATGGTTCATCTAGTAAGAGAATACGAGGTCTGGACATCAAGGCACGACCCATTGCCAACATCTGTTGTTCCCCACCAGAAAGAGTACCTGCTGTCTGGCGTTTTCGATCACTCAAAATAGGAAAGCGCTGATAAATATTTTCCATATCCTTCTTGATGTTATTCTTATCATTCCTAAGAAATGCCCCTAGTTCTAAATTTTCTAGCACACTCATATCTGGAAAGATTCTTCGCCCTTCCGGTACTTGTGAAATGCCCAACTTTACCCTCTGTGGAGCTGAAAGGCTCGTAATCTCCTTCCCCTCTAGCAAAATCTCCCCACTAGTTGGCTTGTTCAATCCAGAAATTGTCCGCAACGTAGTTGTCTTTCCTGCTCCATTAGCTCCTATTAAAGTAACGATTTCTCCATTATTTACAGTTAATGAAATATTCTTCAGGGCCTGAATCACTCCATAATGAACATTGAGATTTTTTATCTCAAGCATTGCTAACATCCTCCCCCAAATAGGCCTCAATAACCTTTTTATTTGCCCTAATCTCTGCAGGCTTACCGGATGCGATCATCATTCCATAATCCAATACATAAATACGTTCACAAATCTTCATCACAAGAGACATATCATGCTCAATCAAAAGAATAGTAAGCTTAAATTCCTGGCGAATCCATTCAATTGTTTCAGTAAGATTTGCGGTTTCATTAGGATTCATCCCTGCCGCAGGTTCATCCAAAAGTAAAATAGCAGGTTTCGTGGCTAATGCTCTGGCAATTTCCAGATGCCGCTGTTCCCCATAAGGAAGATTTTTAGCTAATTCATTCTTTTTATGAGACAAGTGAAAGATATCCAATAGCTTTATAGCTTCCTCCCTTAAACTTTCCTCTTCATTATAAAATTTATTGAAGCGAAAAAAAGCAGAAGGTAATTTATACTGGATATTCTGATGCATCGCAATACGCACATTATCTAACACCGTTAAATCCTTAAAAAGCCTGATATTTTGAAAGGTACGAGCCAACCCAGCTTTTGTCACATTGTAAGGTTTAAGACCTCCGAGTTCCTTTACCTCTCCATCCGAATCCAATTTAATACTACCCGAGGTAGGTGTATATACCCCAGTAAAGAGATTGAATAGGGTGGTTTTACCTGCCCCATTTGGACCAATAATTCCTACCAGCTCTCCCTTTTCAATATTCATAGTTACATTGGACACTGCCGTAAGTCCACCAAAAGACTTTGTTAATTTATCAACTGAAAGTAGTGGCATTCTTGGCTCCTCCTTTACCCTATTCTCTCATCTTTTTTCTTGGATTTAAAGAGGTCACTGATCTCTTTTGTCCCCATAATACCCTGTGGTCTAAAGATCATAATCACGACTAAAAGTAGTGCATAAATAATCATCCTCACTGCCGTAAATGCCTGCAAATAGGTTGTTAAAACTGCTAACAATATGGCTGCTAGTATAGAACCAGTAATACTTCCCATTCCACCCAGTACAACAATTATTAAAATATCAATCGACTTTAGAAAGCCAAAGATATCCGGTCTAATGAAGTAAAAATAAGATGAATGAAGAGCTCCTGCTATTCCTGCAAAGAAAGCACCAATAGCAAAAGCCATCACCTTATATTTTGTAGTGTTTATCCCCATTGATTCTGCAGCAATTTCATCCTCACGAATGGAGATACAGGCACGTCCATAGGATGATTTAATAAAATTGTTAATTAATAAAACAGTCGCTACGGTGAAGAAACAAAGCCATAGCCAATTAGTATATCTAGGAATACCACTTAATCCCGCCGCACCATTCGTAATATCCAGATTTAAGAACACCACTCGGATGATTTCCGCCATACCTAATGTAGCAATAGCCAAATAGTCACCTTTTAGTCTCAGAGTAGGAATTCCGATTAATATTCCTACCAAAGTTGCCGCCAATGCCCCCGCAAAAATTCCTAAAAGGAAACCACCTGTTGATTCCATCTGTAAATTAATTACCGCACCAAAATACGCTCCTATAGACATAAACCCCGCATGTCCCAACGAAAATTGTCCTGTAAAACCTGTCACCAAATTCAAGCTTACCGCTAAGATAATATTGATACAAATCATTGCGATGGTAATCTCATAAAACTTATTAATAATCCCAACTGATATTAAACCCTGCACAACGGTAAAGGTTAACAAAATAGCACCTAGTATCAATAAATTTTTTTTTGTTAATGCTTTCATTTATTATACCTTCTCTCTCGTATTCTTGCCAAGAAGTCCCGTTGGCTTTAAGATCAGGATAATAATCAAAAACGCAAATACCGCTGCATCTCGATACATGGAATTACCATAACCCGAAACCAATGTCTCCATTATCCCAATCGAAAGCCCCCCAATCATCGCTCCGGGAATACTGCCAATGCCACCAAATACCGCAGCAATAAAAGCCTTCAATCCTGGCATAATCCCCATCAGAGGATCAATCGAATTATAATATATCCCCACTAAAACACCAGCAGCACCTGCAAAAGCCGAGCCAATAGCAAAAGTATATGAAATTGTACTATCTACCTTAATCCCCATTAGCTGGGCTGCATCCTGATCTACCGAAACAGCACGCATCGCTTTACCTATCTTCGTTTTATGCACAATAAATTGCAATAGAATCATCAGCGCTATTGCCGTAACCACAATATAAATTTGTTGTATATTAATTACAACACCAACTAAATGGAAAACTTCCCCTGATAAGACCTTCGGATAAGAGCGAACCTCTGCTCCAACAAAAAACATCATTACATATTCTAAGAGTAAAGACACTCCAATAGCCGTAATCAAAACAGCAATCCTCGTGGAATTTCTTAAAGGTTTATAGGCTACCCTCTCAATAACCACACCTAAAATAGCACACAAAATCATAGTGATTACAAGTGCCGGGAAAAAACCTAGTTTCGCATAAGTAATCGCCGCAAACCCTATATAAGCACCTATCATATACACATCCCCATGTGCAAAATTGATAAGATTAATAATTCCGTAAACCATAGTATACCCTAAGGCAATTAGTGCATATATACTGCCTAAGGAAATACCATTTACAACTTGCTGTAAAAATTGTTCCAAAATTTATGCACTCCCCACATGAATCTAATATATTTAAATAATAAAATTAAATTAGAGCGACTATGCGCTCTAACTTACTCATTGTATCTTTTTTAATATACATAGTCAATTTTCAATTAAACAAGTTTTTTTATTTAGGTCCTACCTTAACACTTGTTGACTGAACTCCATCCTTCAAACCAATAACGACAATTGACTTAACCGGATTATGATCAGCACCCATGCTAAAGGAACCAGTTACGCCAACAAAATTTTCCGTTCCGGCAAGTGCATCCTTGACAGCTATAGGATCTGTAGAGCCTGCACGTTTAATAGCGTCAGCAATATAATTTCCAAGGTCATAGCCAAGTGCGTTAAAGGCATTAGGTTCTACGCCATATTTCTCAGTATAAGCCGCAATAAAATCTTGTACCTTAGGATCTTTGTCTAATGATGAATAATGATTTGAGAAATATACATCATTTAAAGCATCTGCTCCGGCAAGTTCCAAAAGAACCGGTGAGTCAAACCCATCTGCACCGAGCACAGGAGCAGTTATTCCAAGATCACGAGCCTGTTTAATCACAAGTCCAGCCTCTTGATAATACCCTGGTAAGAAGATTACATCAAATTCTTCCCCTTTAATCTTGGTAAGAATAGCATTAAAGTCTTTATCCTTTGCAACATATCCTTCTTGCACAACAATTGTACCACCAGTACCCTCAAAGGTTGAGATGAAATTTTTTGCAAGACCTTCTGCATAATCGCTAGATTTATCTTGAATAATCACAGCATTTTTCGCACTTAGATTATTTGCTGCAAAGTTAGCCATGGTAACTCCTTGAAAAGTATCATTGTAGCAAAGACGGAAAACATATTCATTTACATTTCCTTTTTTATCAACCGTAACACCTTCATCTGCAGTTGCAGAAGCCGAAATAATTGGAATCTCATTTCCCATTGCTACTGGAATGGTAGCCATATAATTACCCGAAGTAGCAGGACCAAGACAAGCTACAACATCTTCTTGAGTCATAAGCCTTGTCGCTAATGAAGTCGCTTCGGCTGGATCTGACTTATTGTCAACCTTAATTGGAACAATTTTCATCCCATCAATACCACCAGCTGCATTAATTTCATCAAAAGCCATCATAATACCCTTTACTGACGATTCACCATAAGATGCAACATTACCAGTTAATTCGTAGTTAATACCAATCTTTACTTCAGTTGCAGCAACATCACCATTATCATTTTCGTTTTCGTTTGCTGCTCCACCTCCACAACCAGTAACCAAACCAACTACACATACTAGTGTGAATAATAAAACTAAAATCTTTTTCATATTGTACCAAGCACCACCCTTAATATAATTTTAAAACTACCCAACTGTTATTATATGTTCTACTCGCAATATTTTCAACATATTTGTTATACTTTTTTTTATTTCTTTCTTCTGTACAATAACACATGACAAAAAAGGCAAGGGAAAAAGATAAAAGCGAAAGATTGAAATCCCATAGTTAAACTTCCGATTGAACCCTTCATGAAGCGTCCCCGAATGTCCGTCAAATGCCTTGTTATTTTTTTTAGACATATTTAGTATTCATTCCGTTTCCTGTTAATACTATTATTCCTTTTTTAACCATATTTCTAATTACTCTGCCTGCCATTGTTTGCGAGACCGACAAAAGTATTTCTACATCTTTCCTTGCAATAGAATCTTTATTTTCAAGAAGTTCTAATATAGCTTGTTCATTTCTACTCAAATTTTCACCTTTAGATATTATATTTGTATTGGGAAGTACAATACGAAAAGCATTATCAGACACATCAACTTTAGGCTTTTTACTATAATTCGAATAACTTTCCATTATTTTTTGCATGCCTGTACCATAAGTTTCGATTAACTTTAAACGATAAAAAACATTTGCTAATTTCACGTTACGAGATAGGGAAATACCAAACATAATATCATTAATACTAATACCTTTAATCAAACCACCTATAGACACAAATTCTATTCTATCATCAAATATACTGATAAGAGTACTTCCACCTAATCACCCCCCCAATACATATTATGTAAATAGTCTAACACATTCTAACCCTCCTTGACAAGAGTTGTGTTAGAAAAGTGCACGGCAATCGCATGAAAATTTATCACTAATAAAAAAACCCAATGAATTTTTTAAAAAATATGCTATATCAGCATAAGTTATTAGAACTAATTTCCGCTATACATATCCTCTCTTTTCTATAAAAA
>JAQUGH010000116.1 GCA_028684195.1 Clostridia bacterium
AAATGGTATAATGTAAATTAAAGTGGACCATTTGAGAGGAAAAGATGACAAATTATGCTGAAATATACTTCAATTTTAAAGTCCAGACCATATTTATACTTGGAACTAAAAAAGGCAGTACACTTGGTACTTCAAGGGTTAGATAGGGAAAATATAAAAAACAAAGCAATAAACGAAAATATTTTTGCCGTTAATACTGAAGCTCGAAAAAGGGAAATTGCTGCAACAATTATTAAGAGGATAAAAATACTAGATGAGTATATATTGGATAAAATTGCTAATGGTAGTTTGCAAACAAGTAAACAATTGGCTGTATATAGCATTCTCAAAACAGATCGGTTATTTTTCGAGTTTATGAAAGAAGTTTATGAAGAAAAGCTACTGCTAAAAGACTTCAGCATAACGGATAAAGATTTTAATGTATTTTTCAGAAGGAAAGCAGAGCAAAACGAAAAAATAGCATTATGGAAGGATTACACCTTCTATAAGTTAAAACAAATATACAAGAGGATACTATTAGAAGCTGGGTTTATCAAAAAAATAGATAAAGGAATTGAGATTGTTCCACAGATTATGGAGAAGGAAGTAATAGAACATCTAAAGTCTATTGGAGATACAATTTATCTAGAAGCAATGTTAGGATAGTATTATACAAATAATAGGATAGAAAATCAAAGATTACAAGAGGAGAGGTTTTGATGAATATTTACGAAAGATTGGATAAAATTCTTCCTAAACTACAAGAAAAGAGATTTAGAGAAAATAAAGGATTAGGGAATGAAATAGGATATTATATATTTGACTATGATCCATCTGATGAGCTTATTGTTAGGGAACATATTAAATTTATAAAGCAAAAGATAAACAATGAAAATTCGGTAATAAGAATTAAAGATTTTAACCTCTATGAAATAATTTTAGAAATATTAGATAACAAAGGGTATTTGGATAAAACATTTGAAATGGAAAAACAAAAAGGGACAGATCGTACTATTAATGCTATAAAGAAAACCCTTAGACTTACTCAAAATAATGATTTGGTTGTACAATACATCAGAGAAAGAGTGGGTAGTAATGACATAGTCTTTTTAACAGGAATAGGAAGAGCGTGGCCTATTATTAGATCCCATACGGTATTAAATACATTACACGCAGTAATAGATTCTGTTCCTTTAATTATGTTTTTCCCCGGAGTGTATGATGGCTTGGAATTAAAATTGTTTGATGAGATAAAAGATGACAACTATTACAGAGCATTTAGATTGATTGAGAGATAAAGTGAGAGATAAGGGGAGGGTAAAAGTATGCAACTTAGGGAAATGTTCGCTAAAGATATAGAAAGAGACATAAAAGGTGTTATCAAGATTGGGCAAGAAGATGATGCTAATGTTTATCAGGAGCTTGAAGAATATGTAGTTACGAGAGAACTTGCCAAGCATTTCAGCGAATTCTTTGAGGCTTATAAGAAAGGGATAAATAACGATACAGATAAAGTGGGAGTGTGGATTTCAGGTTTTTTTGGAAGTGGTAAATCTCATTTTTTAAAAGTACTATCCTATCTATTAGAAAATAAAGAAGTAAGAGACAAAAAAGCAATTAATTATTTTGATGATAAATTAGAAGATTCTATGGTCTTAGCAGATATAAAAATGGCAGGAGATATGAGTGCAGACGTAGTTTTATTTAATATAGATTCAAAATCAGATTCCAACTCCAAAACGAATAAGGACGCTATTGTAAATGTATTTATGAAAGTATTTAATGAAATGCTAGGATATTGTTCTGCACTACCTTGGGTGGCGGAAATCGAGAGACAGCTGGTTAAAGATGGGACATACGAAACTTTTAAAGCTAAATTTGAAGAATTGTCAGGTAGCAAGTGGACTGATATTAGAGAAGATTTTTATTTTAAAGAAGAAAACATAGTAAAATCCTTAGCAGAAACAACAAAAATGAGCGAAGAAACAGCGAGAAATTGGTATGATAAAGCGGAAACAAATTATGCTCTAAGCATAGAAAAGTTTGCTAATTTAGTGAAAGAATATATAGAATCAAAAGGCAATAATCATCATGTCGTTTTTCTTGTCGATGAAATTGGTCAGTATATTGGTGACAATAGTAGTCTTATGTTAAACCTCCAAACAGTAGTTGAAGATTTAGGTACATATTGTGGTGGGAAAGCGTGGGTGGTAGTTACTTCTCAACAAGATATAGATTCAATAACAAAGGTAAAAGGTAATGAATTTTCTAAGATTCAGGGGAGATTTAATACTAGACTTAATTTATCATCCGCTAATGTAGATGAAGTTATTAAAAAAAGAATTCTTCGTAAGAGTGATGTTGCCAAAGAAACCTTGAAATTATTGTATCAAGACAAAGAAGCTATTTTGAAAAATTTAATTACTTTTTCTGCGGATACACCAGAGATGAAAATTTATAAATCTGAAGAAGGTTTTGCGGAAGTATATCCATTTATACCCTATCAGTTCAATCTATTACAAGCAGTGTTTACTGGTATTAGGCTCTATGGTTCAAGTGGGAAACATTTATCAGAAGGGGAAAGATCGTTGCTGAGTGCTTTTCAAGAATCGGCTATTATGTATGCAGATGATGAAACAGGAACTCTTATTCCGTTTTCTGCTTTTTATGAAACAGTGGAAGCGTTTTTAGATTCAAATATTAGAATGGTGATAATTAAAGCAGAAGATAATGAGTGTTTAAGAAAAGAAGATGTAGAAGTGTTAAAAGTACTATTTTTGATTAAGCATGTAAAAGAAATGCCTTCAAATATTGAGAATATCGCAACTTTAATGGTAAACCATATTGATGAGGATAAGATAGAACTTAAAAAGCAAATTGAAGAATCCTTAAAAAGATTGATAAAGGAAACCTTGATTCAAAAAAATGGAGATGAATATATTTTTCTTACCAACGAAGAACAGGATGTGAATAAAGAAATACAAAACATTCCTATTGATATGAGTGATACCATATCAAAAATAGGAGAAGAAATTTTTGAAGGAATTTATAACGAAAAGAAATATAGGTATAATGCTAGATATTATTTTGATTTTAATAAAATCATTGATGATAGATTATTATCACCACAAAAAAGTGAGATTGGACTTAAAGTTATAACCCCATACTATGACACAGGTGTGGAGTTAACGGAGCTAGAGTTAAAGATGATGTCTATAAGAGAGAATATTTTAATCTTAAAACTTCCTATGGATACCACGTTTCTTGAAGAAATGGAAGAAATTTTAAAGATACAAACTTATCTATTAAGAAAAGGGGGAGCATCTTCACCTCCAGAAATCGAGGAAATAAAGATTAGGAAATCTGGAGAAGTAGCAAAACGAAAAGAGAGAGTAAGAACCTTGTTAGTGGAGGCTTTAAAGTCAGCTGATATCTATGCTAATTTACAAAAGTTAGATATAAAATCTAAAAATCCAGTAGAAAGAATTAACGAAGGATTTAGAGTTCTCATAGAGAGTATGTACAATAAGTTAAAGTATATTGCGACCTTTGTGGAAAGCGATAAAGGTTTAAATGACATATTGGTACATAATGATATGCAAATGAAACTTGCTGATGATAATTCCAATAAATTAGCAACGGATGAAGTTGACGAATATATTGAGAGAAATGCGGAAAGAAACATTCCGATGACGATGAAATCTATTATTGCTCTATATACTAAAGCACCTTATGGTTGGAAGGATTTAGACATTATTGGTATTATACTAAGTCTGTTTAAAGCTCAAGAGATTAAGCTACAACTAGGGAATGAGTATGTAAATATAACTAATAAAAATTTGCTTAACTATTTAACCAAAAGAGATTATCAAGATAGACTTATTATCAAAAAGAGAGCGAAAATATCTGTAAAATATATTAACAATGCCAAAAACCTAGCGAAGGAAGTCTTTGGTTTTACGGCAATGCCTAATGATGAAGATGGATTGATGGGTAGATTTCAAAATTTATGTGAACAGGAATTAAAAATGAGAAGCATAGATACAAATGACTATGGTATCTACTTTTTGTTGGAGGAGTACAAAGACAATGAATTTTATCCTGGAAAGGATATTTTAAAAAGAGGACAAAAGCTTTTTGAAGAAATATTAAAAATCAGAGATATCAAGGAATTTTATGAAAAAGCATATGAATTAAAAGATGAACTGCTGAATTATGAAGAAGATGTCTATGATGTGAAGAAGTTCTTTAAAAATCAGCAAAAACAATTTGATAAAGCGGTCTATGAGCTGAAGATTTACAATAAAAACAAAACTTATGTGGTGGACAAGGATACAATTAGGATTATGGAAGAAATTCAAAGTATAGTGGAATCCCCCAAGCCCTATTCCCGAATTCATAGATTGCCTAGTTTGATTAAAGATTTTATTGATAGATTTTGCCAACTTTTGGAAGAAGAGTGTAAGCCAGTAAGGAGTGTTATAGGGAGTGATTCCAAGAAGGTATTGGATGAATTGAGCGAATATGATTTTAATGAAGAACTAAGGGACAAGTTTAAGGGAAGATTTGATGATCTTTTACAGCGTTTAGATAGTGCGAATAATTTCTATGAAGCTATTGCCATGAAGGAAGAATCTGATAGATTAAAGCTCCGTTGTTTTGATGAAATTCAAAAAGAAATGGCGAAGAATAAATTAACGCATGATAACACTCAAAAACCTACAATTATTTCAGGAGGAGACACTTCGGGATACAAGGTGAAGAAAACTGTTAATGTGAGTATTGCCAATATACTTCATGGTGCAAAAGTTATTGAAACGGATGAAGATATAGAAGAAGTAGTAGAGCAAATTAGAAGAAGTTTAAAAGAGCAACTCAACGAGGATATCCAACTGAAACTAATTTAAAGGAGCAGGGGGAAATAAGCGTGAATAAATCTGCCATAAAAAACTTTGCGGTAAGTGCAAGAAATAAGCTAATTGAAGATATAACGCAAAAGGCATATGGATTAGGAATAAAAAAAGATGAAATAAAGGAAATAGAGACCTTTGAAGGCGGTTTTAAAATCAAAGGGATGGGAAATAGCAAAATCTATAAAAAATATGAAGTAAAACAAAGGGAAGAATTAGTAGCGAAGATCAAGGAAAAGGGATTGGAGCAAGTTATAGAAGGAGCGGCTTATACATGGTTTAATAGGTTTATCGCCCTTCGTTTTATGGAGGTTAATGAATATCTTCCCACGGGGGTTAGAGTATTATCTTCTTTAGAAGAAGGGAAAACAGAACCCGATCTTATAAAAGAGGCTTTGAATGTAGATTTAGATATTGATAAGAAAATTGTCTATAGACTTATAGATGAAAATGATATGGAGGATTTGTATAAATACTTACTTATAAAGCAATGTAATCAATTAGGGCAGATTATGCCCATGGTATTTGAAGAAATAGCTGATTATACGGAGCTCCTTTTACCTAATAATTTACTGGCAGGCGGTTCTGTAATAAGGAATTTGGTCGAATCAATTGAGGAAGAAGATTATAAAGACCAAGTAGAAATCATCGGATGGATGTATCAATATTATATCTCTGAAAAGAAAGATGAAGTATTTGCAGGATTAAAGAAAAATGAAAAGATTACAAAGGAAAATATCCCTGCTGCCACACAATTATTTACGCCAAAATGGATTGTAAAATATATGGTGGAAAATTCCTTAGGAAGATTGTGGTTAGAATCTCATCCTGATGAAGAATTAAAAGCACAGTGGAAGTATTATTTAGAGGAAGCGGAGCAAGACCCAGAAGTACAAAAGAAACTTGATGAGTTGAAAAATCCTAATTTAAATCCAGAAGAAATAAAGGTGCTAGATCCTGCGATGGGATCGGGGCATATTCTAGTGTACGCTTTTGATGTAATATATGAGATTTATTTGAAGGCAAATTATTCAGAAAAAGATATACCACAGTTAATCTTAGAGAAAAATCTTTATGGACTAGATATAGACGATAGAGCGGGACAATTGGCAGCTTTAGCGTTGATGATGAAAGCAAGGAGCAAGAATAGAAGGATATTTAGGGAAAAGATTGAGCTAAATGTTTGTGCTATTCAGGAAAGCAATGGCATACCCAAGGAAGCAATAGAGTATTTAGTAAACCCTCAAGATACTGGAATTGAAGAGATGATTCATAGAGATGATGTGGAATATTTAGTTAATGTGTTTAAGGATGCGAAGGAATACGGTTCGATATTGGATGTAAAGAAGATTGACTTTGATGTTATTGAGAAGAGGTTAGAAGAAATAAAAAATGGGGGAACATTGGATTTATTTGAGCTGGAGTATAGAGGGATAATTTTAGAGAAACTGCCAGCATTGATTAAACAGGGACGGATAATGAGCGAGAAGTATGATGTGGTTTGCACGAATCCGCCTTATATGGGAAGAAAGGGAATGAATGAGAAGCTAGTAAGGTATGTTGATGAGAATTTTAAGGATAGCAAGAGTGATTTGTTTGCGGTGTTTATGGAGTTAGATGATATATATGTTAGAACAAATGGCTTTATGGCTATGATAAATCAGCATTCTTGGATGTTTTTATCGAGCTTTGAGAAGTTAAGGAAAAAGGTTATATGTAATAGAGAAATATATAATATGTTGCATTTGGGAGCTCATGCTTTTGAAGAAATTGGAGGGGAAGTGGTGCAAAGTACCACTTTTGTATTGAGAAAAGTTAAATTGGATAAATATAAAGGGAGTTATATTAGGTTAGTTGAGTTTAATAATGCAAAGGGAAAAGAAGATAGTTTTTTAGATATGATTTCAAAAGAGTATGT
>JAQUGH010000117.1 GCA_028684195.1 Clostridia bacterium
TTTTACTTTTAGTTTTAGTTTATTTAAATTATAAAGGTTATATATGTCAGTATGATTACAGAATTGTGAACGTTTTGTGAACGTTGGTTGTCAGGAGGACGGGGTTGTTGACACTTTGGTGTCAACAACCCCGTCCCCCTGACACACATTACTTTTTATGCTTAGAAAAAGGATATTGAAAATTTTTAACGAATTTACAATTATGTGTGAAAGTTTTTATTTACTGAACAAATATATTGATAATAAACCCATAGTTAGGATGATTTAGATGCTTTTATCTAATTTTAATGTTATTTTTAAAATAATAAAAGATAAAAATGTTAGATTGCAGTTTCAACAAATTAAGAGGATGATAAAAAATGACAAGTTATTTTCAACGTTTAAAATGTTAAAATTAGCTTTTAAATTTTTATCAAGAGACAAGCTTATTTTTTATAGAGGGATCTATTATATAAATTTTGCCTTTCCTATCTTTCCTTCTAAAGCTTTTATGACATATTTGAACTCAGCAAGAGATAAAAATAATATTTTATCTTCACATGCCTTTTGTAAAAAAACTGCTCCTTTAACTATTTGTCTTACCATAACAACTAAATGTAATTATAATTGCTATTATTGCGGTTCCAAAGATAAAAATAAAACTGATATCTCGACAAAAGATTGGAAAAAAATTATTGCTGATTTACAAAATATGAATACGCCGATTATTTTATTTACTGGTGGAGAACCACTTTTACATCCGGATTTAGAGGAGCTTTGCCAATGTGTAACGGATAAATCTCTTTTATATATATTAACTACAGGTGATGGGCTTACCTTGGAAAGGGCTAAAAGATTAAAAAAATGTGGAGTATTTGGTTTAGGTATTAGTTTAACGAGTTGTGACGAAAGTTTGGATATTGAAAATCGGAAGCATAGCAAATGTTACAAAAATGCTATCGCTGCAATCAAATATTCAATTCAAGCTGGATTGTTTACTACAGTAATTACTGTGATTCCCAGAAATAAACTTAATGAAGAAAAAATATTTGATTTTTTTGCGTTTTTAGAAGGTTTGGGAGTACAGGAAGTGGTTTTAAAGGAGCCTATTAAAACAGGTAGACTTCTTCAAGATCATCATGATGGAATCTATTATATTACTAAAAAAGAGAAAAAAGTATTACTTGATTTACAAAAAAAAGCTAATAAAAAATTTAAGAACTTACTAATCACTACGGAATTATTGTTTGCGTGTAAAGAGAGCTTTGGTTGTGCCGCAGGTTTACAACATTCAGCCATAAATACTAATGGAGATTTAACTCCCTGTGATTTTTGTCCCATCTCTTTTGGTAATGTTCAAGAAGAACCTTTGAACGATTTATGGATAAAAATGGCTGATACAATTAATATACCCTTTAATGATTGTTTACAAATGATTATATACCCTGAATTAGTAGGACAAGAAATTCCTCTTACCCCGGAAAAAACATATAAAATTATTGATAAGTATAAAAATGAAAATGTAAACTTTCCGGACATTTATAAAGACATGCAAAAATAGAGGGAGAAAATTATGAGAATTTTATTTATTTTACCTTACGACAATACCTATAAATACAAAGGCTGTTTTACAAAATCAATCTCTTATGCACCGCTTACCTTGTCAGTTTTAGCAGCACTTGTTCCCCAAAATTTACATGCTGAAATTAAGATTATTGATGAAGGTGTAGACAAGCCATGTTTGCGAGGAAATTATGATATTGTCGCTATTACGTGTGTAACCTCTTCAGCTAAGCGAGCCTATAAATTATGCAAATTTTGGAAAGAGAGAGGAAGCTATGTAGTATTAGGTGGTGTTCATCCTACATTGATGTCAGATGAAGCAACCAATTATGCAGATAGTATCTTTGTCGGGTTTGCTGAAGAAACTTTTCCGCAATTTTTCAAAGATTATTTGGATGGTACTCCACAAAAAATATACCGTCATAAGTCTAAATGTGCTCATTTGCCATTACCTATCCCCAGACGTGATCTCATAAGTAAAAAATATATGAATATCCCCACAGTTATTGCCAACCGTGGTTGTATGAATCAATGCAGTTATTGTTCAATCAATAAGCTTTGGGGTAAAGATGGTTTAACACGTCCTATTGATGAAGTTATCCATGAAATTAAAACACTTAACCCTAAAAGAATTATTCTTCTTGATCCAAGTCCCACATCTAACGAAGAATATGCAATTCAATTTTTCCAAGCTTTAATTCCACTGAAAATAAAATGGTCAGGGTTAAGTACAATTGATGTTGTAAAAAAGCCTAAATTATTTGATTTGATAATAAAGAGTGGCTGTGAAGGAATACTGGCGGGATTTGAAAGTATCAATAGTGTCAATCTATTGTCTGTTGATAAAAAAACAAATAAAGTTGATGAATATAAGTATGCTGTAAAACAGTTTCATCAAGCTAACATCCCCGTACTTGGTTGTTTTGTTGCTGGGTTTGATCATGACACCAAAGAGAGTCTGCTTGATACTGTTGATTTTATAGATGAAATAGGTATTGACCTTCCTCGCTTTTCTATTTTAACACCGTTCCCTGGTACAACAATGTATGATAGATACATTAAAAACAACAGAATTCTTACAAAAGACTGGGATCTGTATGATACAATGCATGTTGTTTTTGAACCGAAAAATATGAGTCCTGCTGAATTGCAAAAAATATTTTTGGAGATGTGGAAAAGGTCGTATGCGACAAAAAAAATATTAAATCGATTGAGTAATACCCAAAAAAATATAATAATTAAGTTAGGTGCTAATTTAGGATTTAAGTATTATGCCCTTAAAATTAGAAAAGCAGGCGGTTAGTTAAAAAAATGATGTAGTTGATTAGTTGGTTTAGGTTTGGGACAGATGATTGTTAGTTTGAAACTTCAAGTTATTTTATGACTTAAGTACAACGAAAGGAGTGAATTTTAGTTTGAAGCTTCATGGTGAAATAATTAAAGTAAATTCGTTAAGTTTAGAGAACATTAATTCCATGTATGCTTTAATGGAAGAATTTTATGATAATATTACTTTCTTTGTTTTTGATAACGATTTAAGTGAAAAAGACTACTGCATTATGTTGTATGATGAGAATAATAGTATTAAGGGATTTTCCACTCAAAAAATCATGCGAATTAATGTTGAAAATCAAGAAATATATGGTGTATTCTCTGGAGATACAATTATACATAAGGATTATTGGGGGAGTCTTGAGCTTTACAAAGTATTTATTCAATATTTTTTCGAATATGGGGAAAAATATCAAGATTTTTATTGGTTTCTTATCTCTAAGGGCTATAAAACCTATAGAATTTTACCTGCTATTTTTAAAGAATTTTATCCGAGGGTTAATGTAGAAATACCGCCATTTGAAAAATCAATTATGCACTCTTTTGGAAAATCAAAATATCCTTCAGAATATGATGAGTTTAGCGGTGTAATTAGATATAAAACAGTAAAAGACATGTTGAAAAATGGTGTAGCCGATATTACAGAAAAACAACTTAAGGATAAAGACATTAAATACTTTTTAAGTATTAATCCAGAGTATTATAAAGGAAACGATTTGGTTTGTCTGACAAAACTTAGCGAAGATAATTTAAGACAAGCAGCCCGAAGATTGTTTTGGAGGAAGTGATTATTTGTTTGAACGAATTAATTGTTATCTGATTAACTCTCTTGGACGTTTGATGTATAAAAACGAATATAAAAAATTTATCAAAATTAAAGATATTGAGAAGCAACAGGCAAAAAAGCTTTTTGATATCCTAACTAAAAACAAATCATGTACATATGGAAGTAAATATGATTTTGATAAAATAAAAAGCACAGATGAATATCAACATTTAGTTCCTTTAACAACCTATGAAGATTATATTCCATTTATTGAAAGGATTAAAAATGGGGAGAAAAACATCTTAACCAAGGAAGATGTTTTAATTTTGGAACCAACTGGTGGTTCTACTTCTGCTACAAAGTTGATCCCTTATACAAAATCTCTCAAAGTAGAATTTCAAAAAGGTTTGAAACCTTGGGTTTATGATTTGTATTCACAAAATCGTGGACTTAATTGGGGTAAAAGCTATTGGTCTATAACTCCAGCCACTACACAAAAGAAATATACAAAAGGTGGACTGCCTATTGGTTTTGAAGAAGATAGTGAATACTTAGGAGACTTAGGAAAAAGGTTGATGCAATATATTTTTGCTGTACCCGCAAAGATAGCTCAAGAGAAGAATATTGATCATTTTTATTACAAGACAGCATTGTGTCTTTTGAAATGCAAAAATTTAACCTTTATATCCATTTGGAATCCTACTCTTTTAATTTTACTTATTGATTATATAAAGAAAAACTCGGAAAGGCTTCTTCCGGAGATAACAAATAAACGGCGATCTGAGATTAAAAAGTGTTTGCATGATGAAACCTATTACAAACTTTGGCCACATTTAAAGGTCATTAGCTGTTGGGGTGATGCTCATGCCTATGGTTACGCCGAAAAGTTAAAAGTGCTTTTTCCCCATGCTTATATTCAACCCAAAGGGTTACTGGCAACCGAGGGGTTTATCTCCTTCCCTTTTACAAATGAAGAAGGGGCTAGACTTAGTTTGAATTCTCACTTTTTTGAATTCATTTCAACATCAGATAACAAAATATATCTTGCTCATGAGCTAACCAAAAGTGAAGAATACGAGGTAGTTATCACCACATCCGGTGGCTTATATCGCTACAAACTAAACGATCTCATCAAGGTTACGGACTTTCAGGGAATTTATCCACTAATAGAATTTATGGGAAAACGGGATAAGGTATGTGATTTATTTGGGGAAAAGTTGCATGAAAATTTTATCAAAAATACTATGGATAGTTTGGGAGTATGTAATGATTTCTATATGTTTGCTCCAGAAAAAGACAGGTATGTTCTTTATATTCAAATCAATAAAATACCACAGAATATTGATGTAGCATTAAGAAAAAATTTTCATTATGATTATTGCAGAAAATTGGGGCAGCTTAAGGAACTTGCAATATTTAGATTGATGGGGGATCCTTTAACAGAATATATTAATGAATGTGTTAAACGTGGTCAAAAACTAGGTGATATTAAACCTTCAGTTTTGCATTTGCAAAGTGGGTGGGACAAAGTATTTAAAGGTAAATATATTATGAAAAACGATTAAGTTAACAATTAAGTTATAAAAGATGATTATGTAATAGAAGACAATTTTATTATAAAGGGAGATTACAAATGAAAATTGCTTTTTTAGCTCCGGCAGGTGCGATGCACAGATATGATGGTAGCTATGGCAAAACTCTGCATTATGCACCGCTAACACTTACTACCCTTGCAGCATTAGTTCCGAAAGAACTTAATGCTGAAGTAGCGATATATGACGAAACAGCAGGAAAAATACCGCTTGATTTAGATGCAGAGATGGTATGTATTACCTGTATTACTGGTACAGCGATACGTTGCTATGCCTATGCGGATTATTTTCGTAGTTTAGGAAAGACCGTAGTTTTAGGTGGACCACATCCCACCATGTTACCTGATGAGGCGGCTAGGCATGCAGATGTGATTATGACTGGCTTTGCTGAGCAAACATTTCCAGAAATGTTGTATGATTATTTAAATAACAACTTAAAATCAAGGTACAAGCAAAACAGCGATTTTACCATAGTAGGAAGACCAACACCGAAAAGGAAACTCTTAAACAAAAAAAGATATATTACACTAAATACCATTGAAGCCGTTAGAGGGTGTTCCTTACCCTGTACATTTTGTGCTTATCCTGCTGCTTTTGGCAGGACAGTACATAAACGCCCTGTCAAAGAAGTGATCGCTGAAATTGAAGCACTTAATTCCAAAGAGATATTATTTCCGGATGTAAATTTAATTACCGATAGAGCATATGCAATAGAACTTTTTACGGCAATAATTCCTTTGAAAAAAATTTGGTTTGGGCTTGCTACTTCCTCTATTGGTATGGATAATGAACTACTTGCGATATTTGAAAAAAGCGGATGCAAAGGACTTCTCATTGGTTTCGAGTCTATTAAACAATCTTCGCAAAATTTTATTCAAAAGGGAGTAAACAAAGTTATAGAATATGAAGAACTAATGAAAAGACTTCATAACGCAGGGATTATTGTACAGGGATGTTTTGCTTTTGGTGGTGATGATGAAGATTCCTCAGTATTTGAAAAAACAGTAGAAATGGTGATAAAGGCTAAAATTGATTTGCCACGTTATTCAATCTTAACACCTTTTCCCAAAACACAGCTTTATGCTCAATTGGAAGAACAAGGTAGAATAACCGAACGAAATTGGGCAATGTATGATGTTGAACATTGTGTTTTTAAACCATTGAAAATGACTAAAGAGGAGTTGGAAGAAGGCATTACAAGGGCATGGCGGGAAACTTATACCTTCCGTTCAATTTTCAAGAGATTGGCTCCATTTAAAAACATTCCCTATATATCATTATTTGTTAATTCCGGATACAGAGGTTATGCTAATAAATTTTCCGTTTTCACAAGAGAGGTTATGACCGATAATAGTGATATTCCAAGGGGGGAGATAGTAAAATGAAAATTACCTTTATTTTGCCAGCAATAGGCAAAAAACCTGGAGAAAAATATATTGAAACTTGGAAAATGGAACCATTAAGCATCGCTGTTTTAAAATCTCTCACACCCTCTGATATTGAAACCGAATTTTATGACGATCGTATTGAATGTATTAATTATGATACAAAAACTGACCTAG
>JAQUGH010000001.1:0-86168 GCA_028684195.1 Clostridia bacterium
TCAGTACCCATTACATCAGAAAGCAATAATTCATTACCATCAATATCAACATTAAGTGGCTCTTCAAAAGATACTTCAGACCTTAATTTATTGCTTCGTCTTAAATGCATAAGTATTTCATTTTCTATACACCTAGAAGCATATGTAGCAAGTTTGATTTTTTTAGTCGTATCAAATGTATTAACTGCCTTGATCAGACCAATAGTCCCTATGGAAACCAAGTCTTCAATACCAACTCCTGTATTTTCAAATTTTCGAGCAATATATACAACCAAACGAAGATTTCTTTCGATGAGCGTACCTTTTACCCCCTTATCACCTTTTCCCAAGCAATTTAATAAATAAATTTCTTCATCAAGACTAAGAGGTGGAGGCAAAGCCTCACTGTTTCCAACATATAATACATCCTCATAAAGACCAATAACATGAAGAAATTTAACCATCATTTCTTTAACTACACTTTGTAAAAATAACTTCCTACTTTTGTTTTTCATTTTCTACCTTCCCTTCTATGATTTTTCTTGAAATATTTGAGGATGCAGGAGAGCCCTGTATTTTCCCTCTTTTGATAATGACCTATTTACCAAACCTAAAACCACATTACTAACTATAATATTTTGATATTTACTTTTAATCTCTATCGAGTCAGGTCTAAACCCAATCATAATTCCATGATTTTTTCCAACAGAATTGAATGGAATAAGAGACAACCTCGAAGACCATTCTTTGTCTAAGGATGTAACTAAATCATATATTTTGTTATCATCTTCTCTTACTTTGTTTAATATATAATCCGGAATGATTTTTTTTAACGCATCTATTTCCACAACAACAACTGGATTTTTTGTTGTTGGTTCAGATAACTGATTTCCAGTATCTAGTAATGCGGGGATTATCGTTTTGTTATCCTTAATATTTATAGTAAGCATATTAAAAAGTTGTTGGTGAAGCCAATTTTTTTTCAAGCAACTAAATCCCCCATAACCAATAAAAATGGCCACGATTATCGCTATTATTAGCCACCAATAATTAATGCCCCATAATATTCCAACTCCATTCAAAGCTTGAAGATAACTTGGTTTTGAATCTAATAGGTATACTGCTCCAATGACTGTTCCTCCCATAGCAAATGATACAAGATACATAAAAGTCAATGCTTTGAGAATTTTACCAATTGTACTCATTCCATAAGCTATGCAAATCATAAAAACTGAACAAAGCACTTTTATAAACAAAGAAGTAAGCAGCGGCCATTCTGGAAATAATATTACTAAAGAATACGTAGCACCAAAAAATGCTCCTACAATGATTCTTGAAGTTTTAATATTATAATTTATTATTTTACCTGTAGCCCATAAAATAAAATAATCCATTATAAAATTGACTAATAAAATAACATCTACATAAACCTTAACATATTCCGTTTCGCCCACCTTAATCACCTCGGGCTTTTTTGTTTCCTACATGATTATACAACATTGTCATTCCAAATATTGTCATATCCTGCGAACTCTATACTTTTTTTATTTGCACGTTAATTTTCTTATTGAATAAGCTATTATTAAAGCATTTTCATACAAGGAGAGAATCTATTTGAAAGAATTTTTAACCACAAATTGCCCAATCTGAGGTGCAAATAAAATATATTTATTTTGTAAATACGATCTTTTTTCATTGACATTCACATACATTACTAAGCTGCAATAATTGCGGCCTAATTTTTCAAGATAACTTAAACAAAAAAAACGCACAAAATATAATCAGTGAAATTTATGACGAAAACTGGGTAATAATGCGAGATAAATATGTTCAAAATACATTTCTGCAACACTCTACATTTAATACTATGTTACTTAATATTTTTGCTCCCCAAAAGGGTGAACTCCTAGAAATCGGTGCAGGAACAGGCGAATTTCTCTATATGGCTCAATCTGCAGGATGGAATGTAACGGGCATTGAGCCTTCAACTCCATCTTGTTCTTATGCTCTAGAAAAATATAAAATAAATCTGATAAATAGTGTATGGAAACAAATTTGAAATTGCTTATTGATAAACCATCCTTTGATATACTTGCACTTTTTTCCCGTGAAGAAACCTTTCGAATTTTTAATGACATCAAGGCTAGTCTACAACATTCTGCGTTCTATGAAAAACTGACTTTTCAGGAAATTATGGCTTTACAAGCACATCTTCAGGCAAATTTTACCGGATACGAACTATTCTGCATAGCTCAACTCAAATAAACCTTCAACTTTTAAATAAAAAAGCATATAACATAACTATAAACAGTACTCATTAAAATACCATTTAAATACCCTTTGAACAGGAGTTAATTTATATGATCAACCCAATTGCTATCTTTGTCCCAAACCTATTAACCTGGAACGGTAAAAAGCCAATAATTGGCGGTCTAGAAAAATACGTCCTTGCCTTAGCAGAGCTTTTAACGAGCATGAATTATTTTGTTTCTTTTCATCAGAACGCCTATAAGGATTTCAAAACGACCTATTTGAATTGGCCAATTTATGGTTATAAAGCCGACCCCCATCATTTACAAGCTACTACTACACGCATGGAAAAATCAATTACAGGTCGAGTATTATATTCTTCAATTGCTCAGCAAGTTTATTATAGACCTGGTTCTATTTGTATCTCTCATGGAGTTTGGTGGGAATTGCCCAGTTCCACCCCATCGTCTGCTCGCAAATTTTACGAAACCTTAGTTGCTTCAGCTTTGAACCAAGCAAATTTAATAGTATCTTGTGATTACAATTTTTTAAACGTTTCACGAGCTATCTATCCCAATCTTGCTGATAAAAAAATTCGTGTCATCCCTAATTTTGTTGATTCACAGCAATTTTCTCCCCGAAAAAAGGATCATATAAAGCATTTGCGCATTCTTTATCCGCGCCGAATATCCCCCGAACGGGGTTTTAGTATTTTAATAAATGTTATTACTCCTTTGCTCGCTGAATATGACAACATCGAATTTCAATTTGCTATTGACACCAACTTTCCTGAAAATTTAAAACATTTTCAGGCTTGGCATGAAAATGAAGTTAATAAAGAACGTATCCTTCTTTGTCACCCCGATTTTCAATCCATGCCAAAAGTATATGATGCCGCAGACATCGTGGTAATACCAAGTCTTTACTCGGAAGGAACCAGTTTTTCGTGCCTAGAAGCCATGGCCATGGGCAAAGCTATTATAGCAACAAATGTCGGTGGTCTTACTAATTTAATTATTGATGGATACAATGGTCTGTTAATACATCCTTCTCAAGAAAGCCTTTTTCAAGCACTACGTTTTTTAATAAATAATCATCCAACACGTTCCTACTTGGGTGCAAATGCACTTGCAACCTCCCAAGCTTTTGGTCGTGATATTTGGGAGGCACGATGGAGTGAATGTATCAAAAAGTTTTATCCGAATAGCTAACCGTCGCTAAAACTTCTCTGGCGTTAAGCGACGCTAAGCTCCTGGAATGGTTCAACTAGCCTTCAATAAACCACTGAAGGAAGTTTCTCTTTATCCCTCACCAAAGGATTAGTTAAACCGTTCTACAAGCTTAGCGCCGGTTAGCTAGTCAGATAAATATTTTTATAGGAAGTGTTGTTTTATGCCAAAAATAACTGCTATGATGATCGTCCGTAATGAAGCTCACCGCTATTTGGAGCGTTGTCTTACCTCATTACTGGATTTTGTAGATGAAATAATCATCCTTGATGATGCCTCTACAGATACAACTCCAGATATCTGTCTCAGTTGCCCAATTGTTAAACTTTACCGTCGCAAAAGCTCCTTGTTTTTAACGAATGAAGCCCAGTTGCGCCAAGAACTCTGGTTTTACACAACGGATAATAAACCTGAATGGATCTTGGCAATTGATGCCGATGAATTTTTGGAAACAAAGAAATTACATGAATTTCCTTATTTAATACAGCAAAAATATTTTCAGGCTATTAGCTTTCGCCTTTTTGATTGTTGGGGAAGTGAAAAATATTATCGTGTCGATGGAATCTGGAGTCCCTGGTTACGAGGCTTTTCTATTTACGCCGTCAAATACCAACCCCAGCTAACTTCTACTTGGCCAAAACTAAATTTTCATTGTGGACGCCTTCCTCTTTCTTACCGACAATTACCTCATTTGGAAAGTGAACTGAGAATTAAGCATCTTGGTTGGGCCAATCCAATAGATATCCAAACTAAATACGAGCGAGCTATTGACCGCGATCCTACATTTAAATATATGAGTCGTGAACATTATGAAAGTATCCTTTATCCGCCAGAAAAAATAGCACTTGAAATGTGGATGTAACCGATAGACAAGTAAACGCATATTATAGTATCGCAACAAATATTTTAACTAAGGAAAGGAGCTTTAATATGGCTTTTACAATAAGTGCTTCTAATACCAGTAACACAGCCGGAACCGCTGATGTAGCACTGACTCTAAGTCCATCAGACGCCCTGTTTTCACCCGCTACTCTTGTCCCTGGAGAATCTTTAGGTTCACCCGCACTTGATATAAGCAATAGCGGAGATGTAACTGGATTTTATTCCATTTTTGCAGATTGGAAAGCTGTAAGTCCAACAACAGCACGCCAGGCACGAATTTTAGCCGATCGTTTAAATATTAATATTGAGGCAAGTCCATCTACCGAGCTTTATAGTGGGGTTCTCTCGGGGCTTAATGACAAACCAGCTGCCGGTCGCATGTTAACAACAACACACGAGGACCTATTAACCTTTGTTGTTAACTTACCGGATACAGTAGGCACCATTACTGAAGACCTTGACCTAAGCGTTGATCTCGTCTTCGTTAGCGAAGCTTCACCTGCATCTTAATACCTATAACCTAACAACCCAATTAAAACCGGGTTTGTTAGGTTATCTAATACTAATTTATTTCTGTAAAAAAAGGTGGCATTATTAAATGAGTTCAAAAAAAGTATCGTTATTAACCACAAATTTTTTTCACCCTACCGATGAAAGAATTATTATGGGTGGAGCTGAACGCTATCAAGTAGACATTTGCCGACTCTTAAGAAAAATGGGGTATCAAATAGAAGTTTGGCAAATAGGCAGCGGTTGGGTCAAAGAATTTGATGGAGTTAAAATTCATAGTATTCCAATAAGCAAAAGCAAACATAATACCTTTCCCGAACTTAATCTAGCTTTTTACGAAAATTCTCTTTCAGCTGATTACGCCCTATACTTCATTCTCTCATTAGCCTATCCACTTGCCCGAGAAAAAAGCATTTCTATCAGCCATGGTGTTTACTGGGATTGGCCTGGTTTTGACGTACAATCCGGTCATCAAGATGCACACCAAGAATGGTTAAGGCGCATGAACATCGCCCTAACAGGACCACAAAAATTAGTATCAGTTGACACCAATACCATAAACTTTTTCAACTCTACTTTGCCAGGCTTTTATCACAAATGGGAATACATTCCTAATTACGTGGATACAAACCTTTTTTGTCCTTCTAAAGATACCAATAGTGGCAGTGACATGATACGTATCCTTTTTCCCCGCCGTTTAGTACCAGTTCGTGGTATCAATGAAACAATGCGAGCTGCTGAAATATTGACGTCACGTTACCCCTGGATCGAATTTCATTTTTGTGGACGAGGACATGATGATAATACAGAAAAACTCATGTCACAGTGGACTACTACACAAGAACGCTGTTTCTATTATTGGAAGCCCTTTGAAATGATGCCGGAAATTTATCAAACCGCTGACATTGTTCTTATCCCTTCACGTTCAACCGAAGGTACAAGTTTAGCCGCATTAGAAGCTATGGCTTGCGGTAAACCTGTTATTACTGGATTAACAGGAGGTTTATCTGATATTGTTTTACAAGGTTATAATGGATATTTAATTAAACCAACGGTGGATAACATGGTATCAACCATCGAAGAACTTGCCAAGGACAAAGCTAAACGATTACTAATGGGCAATAGAGGAAGAGAGTTAGCCATGACTTTTAATAAAAAAATATGGGATGAGCGCTGGGCTAAAGTTTTATCTGAAGTTTTTAGATAATTATTCAACTTCACTATTAAGTAGGTGTCACTTCATGTCTTTAACATCACCAAGTGTAGCCAACAAAAATAATCTATTTCATGTGGGGTCAAGTATCACATTACTTGTTATTGTACAGGAATATGTTGTATTTAATATTTTACAGCATGTCAATCTGCAAATTCCAGCTTATCCTCTTCAATCTAAAGACTTGACAGAGGTAAATACACACCTTGACATTGCTACTAACAACGCTCTCAACTCTTTACAATTTCAATCAACAACGCAACAATATATAGACACGATCAACGTTAAAAAAGTATTAGATTCTGTTTATCAAGTTACAGAAAAATATTTTTATTCAACGATTCCAACAAAGCAAGTCAAAAATATATCCTGTACAATAACTAACATTACTGTACAGGATATATTAACCCCATTTTCATCCGAACACCACGCCTTAGCAATGGCTATTTATCATTATAATGTTAACATAAGCTACATAAACCCTATGGGTAATACTACCACGATTACTATAGCATCAGGCACTAGACATCAACAAGCTATCGTCTATGCACCTACAGGTTATTTGGACACAAACTTAGCCATTAACTGCACCAATTTTAATCATCTTGTAAATTCTAAACACACTACATGTACCACATCAGAAATAACGCCTACCTACAAAGCAAATCAACTTTGGCTAACAACTACCTTTCCGTTAAAAGTGAATAGCTAACTCTATTTTCCTCTGTTTTTTCTCAAAAATTGAGGAATATATAAATCTCCATCATCAAAGGATTTCTCATCTGAATTAATAGGATTAACCCTATTAACCTTATCAACTTTATCAAACCCTGTAGCAATAGCAGTCACCCTAACATCTTCTCCCATACTTTCATCAATAACAGCGCCGAAAATAATATTTGCTTCAGGATCCGCAGCTTGAGCAATAATCTCTGCAGCTTCATTTACCTCAAAAAGGCCAAGTCCAGAACCACCAGTTATATTAAGAAGTACTCCCCTTGCCCCTTCAATAGATGTTTCTAATAGAGGACTAGATATAGCAGTACGTGCTGCTACACTAGCTCTATTTTCACCTGACGCTGTTCCTATACCCATCAGAGCAGCCCCTGTATCTTTCATTATTGTCTTCACATCAGCAAAATCTAAATTTATCAACCCAGGCACAGCAATAAGATCAGATATTCCCTGAACTCCTTGCAGTAAAACATCATCGGCAACACGAAAAGCATCATTTATCGTTGTATTTTTATCCACCACTTGTAGCAGTTTTTCATTTGGAATTACAATAAGCGTATCTACCTTCGATTTAATATTCGCAATACCTGTTTCAGCTTGATTTGACCTCTTCCTGCCTTCAAAAGTAAACGGTTTCGTAACAACGCCTACCGTTAAAGCACCTAGTTCTTTTGCTATTTCAGCCACTACAGGCGCAGCACCAGTTCCAGTTCCACCACCCATACCAGCGGTAACAAACACCATATCTGCTCCCTTTAAAGCAGCTTCTATATCATTACGGCTCTCTTCTGCCGCTTTAAGTCCAACATCAGGATTAGCACCGGCTCCCAATCCACGAGTCAACTTTGTCCCAATTTGAATTTTATTTTCAGCCTTAGAAAGAAACAATGCTTGCGCATCAGTATTAACTGCTATAAATTCAACACCCTTTAAACCAGTTTCGATCATTCTATTAACTGCATTATTTCCACCGCCGCCTACACCTATAACTTTTATATGGGCGAACTGGTGTATATCCATTTCAAACTCTAACATCTATACTTTCCCCTTTCTATCATATCAATAGTATATCTCGTCAATTACAATACATAACAAATCTTCCTAATGTTTATTCCACAATCATATGCTTTTATCCTTTTTTTTACCCGAGTTTTTCATATTTTTCGTTTTTTTATAACCGGCAATGATTTATAACGAAGATCAATATACTCTACCGTTTGATTGTTAATTATTTCACCATTCTTTACTAATAACTCTTCTATTATTTTAAATTTTCTTTCTAATTCTGTGGGTTCCCCAAACCGTATTTCTACCCCCTGAATTGTTTTAATAGTAAGACTATAAGCACTACTCGCTTCTATTTCTGCAATATTTGCCAAAAATACTTTGTCCATACAATGAATTAATTCAAGTGCAGCTTCCAACCCCGAAGTACTAAGATCCATTCCGGGTTTCTGCTCCTTCCCACCAACAACCACACCACTAATAACCGGAAAATTTAACTCCTGCAAATTTTGCACCTTCCTAATACATATTCCCTCTATATCAACTGCAAAATATGCTCCATCTCCTACGATCAAAGCTACAGGGGATCTCTCCGTCACTGTGATATTTAATATATTGGGATATTCCCTTCTTACTATCAAAGATTTAATAATTGGATGCATTTTTACTTTGTCGTTTAATTCTTGCAAATCAATTTTAAAAAGGTTTGTACCTAAAGTAAGTCCACTAAGCTTCAAAACCTCCTCATGCGTTGCAATACAGCAACCATCTATTTTTACAGATTTTAGATTAAATAAAGCCGAATTTATAAAAAAATATAACGAAAACAAAACACAAACTAATAAAAAAATTCCCCAGCCAATAAAAGGTGCACAACCTTTTCTTTTTCTTCTTAAATATGTGACATTTCCCATTTCATCCACATTGTTCTCCCCTAAACACATATATCTAAGAAAATCAAAATCCTTCTCTTTTATTATAACAAAAAGGAATATCTTGTCCAGCATTAATACAAAAAGAAAGACTAATGCCTTTCTTTACCTCCATCCACTCGTAAAATATCAGCACCTATCCTCCTTAGCTTTTGTTCAAAGCCTTCATATCCTCTATCAATAAGGTTTATATTATCCACAACCGTTGCTCCTTCAGCAGCTAGACCAGCAACAACCAATGCAGCACCCGCACGTAAATCTGATGACTCTACATAAGCACCGCTCAAACTTTTTACCCCTTTTATTATAGCGACACGACCCTCTACTCTAATATCAGCCCCCATCCTTCTAAATTCATCCACATGTTTATATCTATTTTCAAAAATTGTCTCAGTTACAATGCTAGTGCCTTCAGAAACCGTCATTAATCCCATCACCTGTGCCTGCACATCTGTAGGGAACCCAGAAAAAGGCATTGTTTTAAAATCAACACTCCTAGGTCGTTTATTGCATTTAACACGAATTCCATTATCATATTCTTTTATCTCGATTCCGGCTTCTCTCAATTTAGAAATAACAGTTTCTACATGTTCAGCAATAACATTCTTAATAAAAATATTTCCTTGTGTAATAGCTCCAATAACCATAAAAGTACTCGCTTCAATTCTATCTGGAATTATGGTATGCTCAGCCGCACCCAATTCTTTAACGCCTACTATTTTTATAACATCTGTCCCTGCTCCTTTAACTTTTGCTCCCATTGCATTTAAAAAAATTTGTAAATCAACAATTTCCGGTTCTCTAGCCGTATTTCTAATAGTAGTAATTCCATTCGCCAGTGTAGCTGCCATTACAAGATTTTCAGTTGCCCCAACGCTTGGAAAATCCAAACATATCTCGTTGCCTACTAATCCATTTGTCTTTGCTTCTATATATCCATACTTCTCAACAATCTCGGCTCCCAAAATCTTCAAGCCTCTTAAATGTTGATCCATAGGGCGAGAGCCTATAGAACATCCTCCCGGATAAGCCATTATAATATGATGAAACCGAGCTAAAATAGGCCCCATCACCAGATTTGACGCACGCATCATCCTCGTTAATCTATCAGGTAATTCAACCATAGTAATATTTGAAGCATCAACAATCATTGTATTATCTGTAAACTCTACCTTTGCACCCAAACATTTTAAAACATCTTTCATCACGTACACATCACTCAATCTAGGCACGTCATGAATAATACAAGCTCCCTTAGATAACAAACAAGCGGGCAAGATCGTTAAAACTGAATTCTTCCCACCACTCATTCTCACAGTTCCAGACAATCTATTTCCGCCTATAATAACGTACTTTTCCAACGACTGTCACCCCCTGTTGGCTTAAAACCCAAGAAAGACAACCTCGGTTTCCAGTTCAATCCCATATTGCTTTTTAACTGCTTCTTGCACCTTCTTCACTAAAGCACATATATCCTCGGCCTTTGCATTCCCTAAATTTACGATAAAGTTAGCATGCTTTGTAGATACTTGTGCATCTCCAACACGCCATCCTTTAGCACCTACTTCCTCAATTAATCGTCCAGCTCCTTGAGAAGTGTTTTTAAAAACACTTCCTGAATTCGGTAAATCAAGTGGCTGTTTTTCCTTGCGACAAAGCAAATATTTTGACATCATTTCTTTTATTTGTGTTTTATTTCCAGGCTTGAGGCATAAGACAACTTCAACAATTAATTCTTTCTTTTTCTTAAATATACTTTCTCTATAACTCCAATTTAAATCATCTTTATAATATATATTTATACTTCCCTCTAAATTCAGAGTTCTAACACTTGTTATACTATCTCCCAAAGAATAGCCATAAGCACCCGCATTCATTAGCGTCGCTCCACCTAAAGAACCTGGAATCCCAACAGCAAATTCTAATCCTGACAAACCTTTTTCCGCTGCAATACGACTCAAATGAGCTAAAAGCACACCTGTCCCAGCTGTAACACACACTTCTCCCCAAATAATTTCACACAATCCCTCTGTTTGTATTATCAAACCTCTAATACCTTCATCAGATACAAGCACATTAGTTCCCGCACCAAAAAAAGTGATTGGAATCTGATTTATACGAGCCAATTTTATTACTTCCGAACATTCTTCAATACTATCGGGACGATAAAAAATATCTGCAGGTCCCCCTATCCTCCAACTAGTATGTTGTTTCATCGGTTCATCTAAAAAAACATTTTTAGATCCATTTTTAACTAATAACTGATAAAAATCACAGATTTCCATATCTATCTCCTTTAAATAAAACTATCATCTAACCAATAACCAAAAACTAGCCCAACTGTTTCTTTCCTGATAATAATTCACATAATTTTACACCAACCATCCATATATTGCCTGCTCCCATAGTCAATACCAAATCCCCTGGCTTTACTATTTTAACTAATTTTTGTGCAACATCATCTTTGTTAGCTACAAAATTCACCTTTTTACCTGTCTGTTTTTCCACCTCTTTTACTATAAGCTGTGCACTAACTCCCTGTATTGGCTTTTCACCTGCTGAATATATTTTTGTTACTACTAAAATATCCGCTTTTTCAAATGCTGTCCCAAATTCACTCTTTAAAAATTCTGTCCTTGAGTAACGATGTGGTTGAAAAACCCCTATAACACGCCTCGGTTTAAGTGTATTGGCAGCCTCTAAAGCCGCTTTTAATTCCGAAGGATGATGTGCATAATCATCAAATACACTTACCCCACCACATTCTCCTATTTTTTGAAATCTTCTGTGCACACCATGAAATTCCATCAAGCTTTTCGCAATATCATCAAAAGCAAGACCACACTCAACTCCCACTGCTACAGCTGCTAAAGCATTGCATATATTATGTTTACCAGGTACATTGAGATGAACTTCGCCTAAAATATTTGCTTTATTTTCAACAGTAAATTTTGTTTGTAATCCATCAAGTAAAATATCCTTAGCAATATAATCTGCTCCATCAAATAAACCATATTTTATTAATTTAACCTTGCCCTCTAATTGGGGTAACAACTGCTTAACTCCCAAGCTATCAACGCAAAGCACTGCAAAGCCATCTGTAGGTGTATTTACAATAAATTCGTAAAATGCCTTGTTTATCTGCTCTCTAGTACCATAATAATCTAAATGATCATCTTCAATATTAGTAACCACTGTTATGGATGGAGATAATTTTAAAAACGAACCATCCGATTCATCAGCTTCAGCAATAATATACTCTCCAGAACCTAACTTTGCATTACCGCCAATATCGTTTAATTCACCACCTATAACAACAGTTGGATCATAATTGCTTTTTTCAAAAACAAAAGCCAACATCGACGAAGTCGTTGTTTTTCCATGAGCACCTGCTATAGCAATGCCCCTCTGTCTCTTCATTAATTCTCCTAACATTTCTGCTCTTTGTATAACCGGTATCCCCAAACTTTTTGCTTTCACCACCTCTGAATTATTAGCAGGTATTGCCGAAGATATAACTACTGCTTTTACATCATTTTTTATATTATCTTCATGATGCCCTAAATAAATTCTCGCCCCAATATTTTCTAGCCGTTTTGTAATCACCGATTTTTTAAGATCAGAACCGGAAACATCATACCCTAATTCTAACATTATCCTTGCAATCCCACTCATGCCAACTCCACCTATACCAACAAAATGCGTACACTCTTTTTTATTCATTTTAAATATATCTCCTTCCGTGTCTGTGCTATCCTTATTAACCTTATGAGTTGTGCATAATACTGACCTATAATTTACTATATATGCTAATTCCCAAGAAGTTGTTACACTGAAACAGCCCTCGTCTTTATCCACATAACTAACCACCGTTAAGATCAGCTTGTCCCTAACATATAACTAACTTATATAAACTTTTTTATAATTTGTATTATTTCCCTAATTGCTTCCGGTTTTCCTGCTTTTTTGCTCTTTTCTGCCATGATTTTTAATTTTTCCTCATCAAATATTATATTTTCTATAGCCTCGAGCAAGCTCTCCCCTGTAATCTCCTTGTCAAGGATAATCTCTGCTGCTCCATCTTTAACTAATGTCCGTGCATTATACTCCTGATGATTTTCAGTAGCATAAGGATATGGCACCAGTATACCTGGTATCCCCTTAATCGTCATTTCTGATAGGAAGGTAGCACCAGCTCTGCCAACACATAAATCAGTACACGCCAAAGCATACCCCATATCATTAAGATAAGGTTTTATTATAAGGTTTCCATTTTCAACCACATTTATTCCGGCTTTACGAAGTTTTGTGCAAAACTTTGAGTATCCTGCTTGTCCTGTTATGTGTAATATTTGAAGACGAGGATCACCTTTAAACTTCTTGCATACATGAAGCATAGCGTTATTAATACTTTTAGCTCCACGTGATCCACCTATACCCAACAAGGTTATCTTTTTAGAAGAAAATCCCAAATGCTTCAGCCCCTCTTCTCTTTCTATTTGAAGAATACTGGCTCTAACCGGTAACCCTGTTACATAAAGTCTATTTTTTAATTTTGCAGAAAAATATTTTTTAGATTCAGGAAATGTTAACAATACCCCATTTACCCTACTCGCTAAAAATTTATTAGTTAATCCTGGCATCGTATTTTGTTCATGTATCAAAGTTGGTATTCCTAAGGTCGCTGCAGCCCAAACTACTGGCAAACATACATATCCACCCGTCCCAATTACAAGCTGAGGTGAATATTTTCGTATTAATTTACGTGAATCCCAAAATGATTTTATTGCTTTCCAACCAGCCTTAATAGCTTGTATTGATATTTTCCTTTGCCAACCTATAACATCTATAGTTGCCATAGGAAATCCTACTTCTGGTACGATTTTACTTTCTAATCCGCTTTTTGTTCCTACATATAATATTTCTGAATTAGACCATTCCTTTTGTATTGCTTTGCCAATAGCAACTGCAGGATAAATATGCCCACCTGTACCACCGCCTGTCAGTATTACCCGCATTGAGTGCTCACCTCTATCTTGTAGTTTATTCGTCTCGATAATCAAACCAAGGTTCCCCTTCGTTAGTCTAAAGATTGTTACTATATCGTGAAACATTTAATAATATACCTACTCCTAACATAGAAAATAGTAAGGATGATCCTCCATAACTAATAAACGGCAAGCTTATTCCCGTAATTGGTAATAGTCCTGTCACTACCCCCATATTCATAAATGCTTGCAAAACAATCATCGTTGTTATTCCTGTAGCAAGCAAACTGCCAAAAACATCAGGGCAAGTCAAGGCGATTCTATAACCTCTCCAAGCAATCAGAAAAAACAACAATATTACCAAAAAACACCCCACAAAACCAAGCTCTTCACCCAAAATAGCAAAAATAAAATCTGTATGCTGTTCAGGTAAAAAGTCTAATTTTTGTCTACTATTTCCCAACCCCATACCAAAAAATCCACCTGACCCTAAAGCATAGAGAGAATTAATAGCCTGATAGCCCTCCGTAGACGGATATGCCCAAGGATCCCACCAACCCGTAATACGCTTCAGTCTATATGTCTCTTGATAAATAAGAGCAGCAACTGCACCCATTCCTGCCACTCCTAAAAATGCAAAATGTTTCAAACGCATACCAGCAACTATTAGTAATACCACTGCTGTCCCCACAATAGATAATGCTGTTCCTAAATCCGGCTCCTTCATTATCAACCCACCTACTACACATAACAGTAATAGATAAGGAGCCAACCCAGAGCTAAAGTTCTTTATTCGAGGCCCTATTTGACTCAATTTGCTAGCTAAAAAAAGAACCATACAAAGCTTCATTATTTCCGAAGGCTGAACATTAGTAAATCCAAGATCAATCCAACGTGTTGAACCATGATGTTCCTCTCCTATTATAAGAACAAGTATGAGAAGTAAAAAAGACATAGCAAAAATAATATTTACATAAGGTTTCAAACGAAAATAATCAATTTTCATCATCACAAACATAGCAACTAACCCAATTAATCCCCATGTAAGCTGTTTACGCACATAAAAATAAGGATCATTTTCTAAAGTATCATAATAACTAGCACTGAAAACCATTACAATTCCAATTGCAAGTAAAACCATAGTAACAAAAAACAAAAGTAAATCTGGCGTTCCTTTCTTTAAACGCATCTAATCACCCCAAATTTATGGCTAACTTAATTACCCGGCTACCTAGTTTACAATGCCAAATTATTAACTAGTTCTTTAAAAACATCGCCTCGATGTTCAAAGTTATCAAACATATCAAAACTAGCACAAGCAGGCGATAAAAGAACTATATCACCTGCAATAGCTAAGAAGCTGGCCTTGGTCACTGCTTCTTGAAAGCCACTAGCTTTATGATATCTACTGTAACCAACCTGCTTAACTGCTTTTTCAATTTCATCTGACGCCTGCCCTATCAATATCAAATCTTTTACCTTTTCCTTTATCTTCTCTGCAAAAGGCAAAAAATCACTCCCCTTGCTTTTTCCACCCGCAATAAGAATTATCGGTTTTTCATAAGCATCCAACGCTTTAATAGAAGCATCCGGATTAGTTCCTTTTGAGTCATTAATATATTTTACCCCCTTATAAGTTAAAACATTTTCTAAACGATGGGGTACCCCGGGAAAAGTTTTTAAACTCTTCGCCATGCTTTCGACACTAACCCCCATCGTCCAAGCAGCCGCAACCGCTGCCAAAGCATTTTCTGTATTATGACCACCTTTAATAAGAAGATCTTTTTCTTCCAATATACGAACTACCTTCCTTCCAATTTTTGCAACAATGAAACCATTTTCTACGCAAAACCCTTCTTTTAAATTATGTCTTCTACTGAAAAATAGAACATTAGATTTTGCCTTATCTGCTAATTTCCTTGTTTCTAGATCATCCCAATTTAAAATAAGCCAATCATTCTTATCCTGATTTACAAATATTTTAGCCTTGGCATTTATATACTCTATAAAAGTACCATGTCTGTCTATATGATCAGGCGTTATATTTAATATCAAAGCAATATGTGGTTTGAATTTTTGAATGGTTTCTAATTGAAAACTCGAGGTTTCCAACACAGCTACATCGCCAACTAACAAATCCTCCGCTTTACTTATAAAGGGAACTCCTATATTTCCGCCCACAAAAGTATTTCTTCCACTATCAGCGAATATTATTCCTAAAAGCTCAGTAGTTGTAGTTTTCCCATTAGTACCCGTTACCGCTACCATCGAAGCTCTCGTATTCTGTGCAGCCAGTTCCATTTCGCTCCATATGGGTATGCCTCTTTTCCTTGCCTCAATAAGAGGCTGTATAGAAAGTGGTACTCCCGGACTTACTATAATAATTTCAGGCATAAGCTTTTCAATAGTAACATGTTCCCCTAGAATTAACTTTACCCCGATTTTATTCAAACTTTTAATAATGTCTTTTGGTAATTCTTCCTCATTTTTTAGATCATTCAAGTAAACATTAGCTCCGTGAATAGAAAAAAAATTTCCAGCAGCTAACCCACTACGTGCAGCTCCTATCACTAAAACTTTTTTTCCTCTCAGTTCCATATTTTCAAAACCTCTTTTCATCTATTTAAAAGTAAAGTTAATATTTTAAAACTATATCATTATTGTTACCGCTAAAGCAGCAAACAAGGCAGCCATACTCCAAAAAGTAAATACCACTCGTTGCTCGCTCCACCCTAGCAATTCAAAATGATGATGAAGAGGACTCATTAAAAAAAGTCTTTGACCTCTGCTAATTTTAAAATAACTAACTTGTAAAATAACAGATAAAGTTTCCAATACGTAAACTCCGCCTACTATAAGCAACAATAATTCTGTCTTTGTCAAAACAGCTAGTGAGCCAACAGCCCCGCCCAAAGCCAACGAACCAGTATCTCCCATGAAAACACGTGCAGGATGTATATTGAAAAAAAGAAAACCAAGACAACTCCCCAACAAAGCTGCACTAAAAATACTTAAATCAATAATTCCCCAAGTTTTTGTAATCATAAGGTAAGCTAGTGCTGTAAAAGCAGTAACCCCAGTAGCCAAGCCATCAAGTCCATCTGTCAAATTAACAGCATTATTCGTTCCAACCATCACAAGTATTACAAATGGTACATAAAGCCAACCTAAATCTATTCCTACTGACGTACCCGGAATAATAACATCAGTACCCCTTTCTAAGTAAACAATAGCTATATAGGCAAAAACTCCAGACAATATTACTTGACCAAATATTTTTTCCTTAGCCTTCAAACCAAGCGGTCTCTTCATCACTACTTTAATAAAATCATCAAAAAATCCAATAATTCCAAATCCAAGGGTAACCAATAAAAGAATCGCTAAACGAGAATTAATCCCATGTACAAATACAATAGTTAAAGTTAAACTCAGGAAAAATATTATCCCACCCATAGTAGGAGTACCAGATTTTTGCAAATGAGCACGAGGACCGTCAGTACGCACATATTGTTTAAAATTTAATTTACGTAAAAAAGGTATTAAAACAGTTCCGCTTATTAAACATACTATTATCGCAACAACAATACTCAAATAAATTTCATGCAAAATTACAACCCCCTACATTTCTGCTGAAGATAATCCCACTACAATTTCCTCCATTTTTACACCACGAGACCCTTTTACCAATATGACATCTCTAGGTTCTATTATCTCTAACAAACAATCTAATGCTTTTTTATTATTTTTACATATTTTTATTTTATCACTATCCATTCCAGCTTCAAAAGCTCCTTTGGCAATAATCGCCCCTAACTTGCCTACCGTAATAAGATATGCTAAATCTTCTGATTTTGCTTGTCTGCCTACAAGCAAATGACCTTTTTTTGAATACTCTCCTAATTCATACATATCTCCTAACACTCCAATAGCACGCCCACCTTTTGCTGCTGCACTCAACACTTCTAAGGCTGAAATTGTAGAATCAGGATTTGCATTATAAGCATCATTAATAACTTGTACATTTTTATCTGATATCATTGTAAATTCCAGCCGCATACTTGTAAGCTTTACCTTTTCTAATCCTGTCTTTATTTCCTGCCAGGTCAATCCCACCTGTCTAGCAATAGCTACTGCAGCTAAAGCATTCAAAACATTATGTCTTCCAGGCACAGGAAGATTTATCTCTGCAACCTTTTGCCCTCTAAACATTATACTAAAGCTAATACGATTTTCGTCACTCAAGCATACCTCTGTGGCAGTTAAATCTGCCCCAGCTGTTAAACCAAACCATAATACAGGAGGACAATTTTCAGAAATCCACGGATTAAGAATATTGTTATCTTTAATATTTAAAGCAAGACCTCCCTTTGCCGATATATGAGAAATCATTTCAGACTTAGCTTGAGCAATTTTTTCCTGAGAACCTAAAAATTCCTGATGAGTATGCCCAATATTTGTAATAACACCGTAATTTGGCTGAGCTATTTTGCAAAGAAAATCTATTTCTCCTAAACCACGCATCCCCATTTCAGTAACGATAAACTGATGTTCCTTTTTAAGTGCCAAAATAGTCAAGGGCATTCCTAATTCATTATTGAAATTATCTTTAGTTTGAAGGACATTCCCTTTTTCTCGCAATATTGAAGCCATCATATCTTTTGTAGTGGTTTTTCCGGTACTGCCCGTAACTGCAATTACAATCCCTTCAAAAAGCGTCCTTTGGACAGCAGCTAACTGTTGCAATGCCTCAACAGTATCTTTAACTATTATTAGTGTAAAATTGCTAGCTACATAATCTGATGGAATATATGAAACGACCGCCGCAATTGCTCCATTATCTTTAGCCTTTTTTAAATATTTGTGACCATCAGCTTTTTCTCCCTTTAAGGCAAAAAACAGCTCTCCTTTTTTTACACTACGTGTATCTATACTAGCACCTGAAGGTTCATAATTACAATTTTCCCCATACAATTTTCCTTGCATAGAAAATGCTACTTCCTCTAAACTCAGTCCAAACATATCTATCCCTCTATTCTTTCCATTTTCCTGTCTTTACCAATGCCTCTTTCGCAACTTCTCTATCGTCAAAATGCAAAGTCTGTGTGCCTATTATTTGATAATCTTCATGTCCTTTACCCGCTATAATAACCACATCTTGAGGATTAGCTTTTTCGATAGCTTTAAAAATAGCTTCTCTTCTCTCACTATTTCTTAAATAAGAATTACTCCCAGCTCCTTTTTCCAAACCCGGAATAATATCATTAATAATAGCTTCAGGATTTTCCGACCTAGGATTATCTGAAGTTACTATACAATAGTCCGAAAGTCTCCCTGCTACTTCTCCCATAATTGGGCGTTTAGATCTATCTCTATCCCCACCACAGCCAAAAACAGTTATAAGCTGACCCTGAACAAATTCTCTGGCTGTTTTAAGACATTTTTCCAAGCTATCGGGTGTATGGCAATAATCTACAATAACAACATATTCATTTCCTTTATTTACACTCTCAAAACGACCAGGTATTCCCGTTATTTTCTCTAATGTAGAAATAATATTTTCAACCGATATCCCTTCAACTAATCCAACAGCTATTGCTGCTAAAGAATTATATACATTAAACCTTCCTCTTAATTTAAGCTTAACCGGTATTTCCTGATTCGTGTATTTTAAAGTATACTCAACCCCTTGCGAAGAGCTTTTTACATCATTTGCTTTCACATCTGCTTCATTTATTATTCCATAAGTTATTATGGGTACACTTGTCATATCCTCCAACTCTTTTTCATATTGATCATCAATATTAAGTATAGCAAATTTTCTTCTCTTCTTCTTAGCATTACAACCAAGACTGCTGAACAGTTTTCCCTTAGACGTCAAATATCCTTCCATATCTCTATGAAAATCAAGATGTTCCTGCGTAAGATTTGTAAATACACCTACATCAACCTCAGTTCCCCTAATTCTATGCAGTTCAAGAGCATGAGAGCTCACCTCCATCACTCCATAATCGGCATTCTTTTCAAGACAAACTTTAAAATATTTTTGAAGTTCAGGTGCCTCAGGAGTTGTGTGACGTACAGGAATAATTTCTTTACCAATCCTATTATGTATAGTGCCTATCAGCCCTACTATATGACCATTATCTTCTAAGATTCGTGCGATTAAATTAGTCGTTGTTGTTTTCCCATTTGTTCCCGTAACCCCAATTATATTTAAAGATTGACTGGGTTGTCCGTAAATAATATTACTTAAATCGCCAAGTGCTTTACGACTGCTTTTGACCTGAATCCATGTATAAGTATCCGACTGAAAAGCACTATTTTCTATTATAACAGCAACCGCTCCACCTTTTAAAGCATCAACAATAAAGTGATGTCCATCTGTCTTGTAACCACTTACAGCTACAAAAACAGCATTTGACAATACTTCCTTTGAATCATTAGAAATTGCCATAACTTCTTTATTTAAATTTCCCCCAACAGCAACAACTTCAGTATAGCTAATTAATTCTCTCAGGTTCAAACAAACCATTCCTTTCTAAAAAATTATGCAAATTTATTATTACCAACACTAAAGTACTCCAACCATGATCCTTCATTTTGAAAAGCTAAGGTCCTAGTTGTTGCACCGAATTTTCAAGTTTAGGTCCCATAAAAACCATCAGCTCACCGCCTACCTGAACGCGTTCCCCAGGTTCAGGTTCCTGTCTGATAACAATGCCACTTCCTCGTATTTTGAAATTTAAATTAAGCATTTTGGTCAGTTCCTTAACCTCGCCTACATTTTTTCCTGTTAAATCCGGAATTACAATAAGCTCCGGTTCACCATCTCCTGCTGGTACACTGGTATAAAGCACAACCTTGCTTCCTTCCAATACCTTCGTATTAGCTAGAGGCAACTGCATCTTTACAGTTGTACCATCCCCCAAGACATCAACTTTTATTTTATTATTAGCGAGCGTATTTACTGCATCCTTAATATTACTTCCCACTAAGTTAGGTAAATATAAACTTTCCTTATTATTACCAGAAATCTTATCAGGTTCCACCTGGGCGGGGACTTGCAAATATCGTAAAGAATCACGAATAATATTTCTAAAAGCAGGTGCTGCCACTGTCCCTCCGTAATATATCCCTTCAGGAGTATCTACAACAACTAGACAAACTAACTTAGGATCATTTACTGGGGCTACTCCTAGAAAAGACCCCACATACTCAGTTTTTGAGTAACCACCACCAGGAATTATTTTCTGAGCCGTCCCTGTTTTCCCCCCAACACGATACCCTTCTACATAAGCATTTTTCCCTGTACCATTACTTACCACTAACTCCAAAATATCCATCACTTGATGTGCCGTCTCAGGAGCTATTACTTGACGAACAACCTCTGGTTCTACGGTTTTTACTATGTTTCCCTTGTTATCTTGAATTTTCTCAACAATCTGAGGTTTCATTAATTTCCCATCATTAGCCATTGCTGCACAAGCAGTCACAAGCTGTATAGGCGTCACTGCATTCGCCTGACCTATAGACATAGTCGCTAAATCAATTTCCTTGCATCTTTTTTTACCTACCAATATTCCTATTGCTTCTCCCGGAAGTTCAATTCCAGTTTTCTTTCCAAATCCAAAACCATACAGGTAACGATAAAAAACATCTACTCCTTCACGCAACCCTAAAGTCACAAAAACAGGATTACAAGAATTTTGAACTCCCTCTACAAAAGTTTGGCTGCCATGCCCAGGCGATAATTTCCAACATTTTATTTTTTCTTTACCTACTTTAATAAAACCTCCACAATAAAACCTATCATTAAGTTTCACAACACCCTCATCAAGAGCTCCTGACATTGTCACTGTTTTAAAGGTGGAACCAGGTTCATAAGCATCTGAAATTAAAAAATTTCTCCACAATGACTGATCATAATTTTGATAATCATTAGAACTAAAGGTAGGTCTCATGGCCATCGCTAATATCCGCCCTGTTTTAGGATCCATAACTATAGCTCCAGCCTTCTTCGGATTACTTACTTTGACGATTTCATCCAATTCACGCTCCACTATGTATTGAATAGTTTCATCAATTGTTAGATAAATACTATTTCCATCCTGTGGTGCTACATATTTTTGTAACGCATCCGGTATTTCCTGACCTTTAGCATCATATTCAACCATAATCGTCCCTGATATACCTCGCAAAACCTTATCATAACTTATTTCTACCCCATTTAAGCCTTGATTATCTATACCAGAAAATCCAAGCACATTAGCAAGAAGCTTATCTTTAGGATAAAAACGTTCCGGTTCCTCCACAAAACTAATTCCCGGCAATTCCAAAGACTTAAGCTTTTGTGCCTTTTCTTCAGGAACATGCCTTTGAATCCAAACGAAAGCCTGACTCTTCGTTATCTTGTTAAGTACATCGTTCTCATCAATATCTAACGCTCCTGCTATCTTATTGGCAATATCCTTTTCCTTCTTTGATTTTTTAACCTGAGCAGGTATAGCATAAAAAGAGTCTGTACTAATACTAATTGCCAACGATCTTCCCTTAGTATCATAAATAATTCCACGTTTCGCTTTTACTTCTACATTACGGAACCGAACCGCAAATGCCTTTTGTCGTAATTCTTCTCCCATAACAAACTGTACCCAAAACAACCGAATAACTAAAGCAATAAGCATTATCACAATGGTAAGAAAGATATATCCTATTTGTTTTTTCATTTTTATAGAATTAGACAATCTTCCAACCTCAATTCTTACTGACATCCCTTTTTATTTTAATTGATATTTTTCAAAATTGCTTCGCATACTACTTTTATTAATTTTTCGTTTTTTGCATCACTTACAGATTGACTATTTGTATTATTTTCATCCAAATTATTTTCATTGGAAAAATTGTCGATATCTAAATATTCAATACTGGGGTTTTTTACCATTCCTAAATCAGTAACAGCTAAATACTCTATTTTATCAAGGGCTCCCACACTTGCAACTTCTGATTTTAATTTCTCTATTTCAGAACATATCATTTCATTATTACGTATAATCTGATTCATCTCCCAATTCGAACGGGCAACTTTAGCTTTTATATAAATACAACTCAACCCCACTAAAAACAAACATGAAATAGCCAAAGTACCAGCTACCATTCTAATAAAAGATAATGCCTTGACTTTTTTTCTAATAACCCTTTGACGCTTTCCTTGTGGCAAACTATATTGTTCTTCATACATAAATTCTGTTGAATCAACGCTTTCCCTTGCTAATATCAAAAGTATTCACCCTGCCTCTCCTTTAGAACTTAATTATAATTTTTCTACAACACGCAATTTAGCACTACGAGCCCTCGGATTTTCAGCCTTTTCATTTTCCGTAGGAATTACGGGTTTTCTCGTAAGTATCTTAACTTTAGGTTTATTATTGCAAACACATATTGGTAAGTCAGGTGGACAAGTACATCCTTGTGCCATTTCTTTGTACACTTGTTTCGTAATCCGATCTTCTAATGAATGAAAAGTAATTACTGCTAATTTCCCACCTTTTTTCAGAACCTTAATACCTTGCTTTAATGCTGGAGCTAATACATCAAGTTCCTTGTTAACTGCAATTCTTAGAGCCTGAAAAGTACGTTTTGCAGGATGTCCCCCTTCCTGACGAGCACCTGCTGGAATAGCCTTTTTTATAATATTAACAAGCTCACCCGTAGTTTTAATCGGAGCTTCGATTCGCTTGTTTTCAATAAATATAGCTATTCGCTTCGCCCATTTTTCTTCACCATAATCACGAATAATATCAGTTAATTCTTCTATTGAGCTCTTATTCACTAAATCAAAGGCAGTTTCTTTTCTATCCCTATCCATTCGCATATCCAACATAGCATCATGCCGATAACTAAACCCTCTTTCAGGTTCATCCAATTGATATGAAGAAACCCCAAGATCATATATAATACCATCTACCTTTTCAAACGGTGTTTTCTTTATAACCTCTTCCAGATCTTTGAAATTACTATGAAAAATCATGTAATTTTCTTTTCCTAACGGTCTTAACACTTTCTCCGCAGCATTAATAGCATCAAGGTCTTGATCTAACGCAATTAATTTACCAGTAGGTAAAATTCTTTCTAAAAGTGCTTTACTGTGTCCTCCTCCTCCTAAAGTACAGTCCACTATCACCATACCCGATGAAGGATTAAGGTAATCTAATGTCTCCTTAAGAAAAATAGGTTTATGCTGAAAATCCATTTTTAAGTCACCTCAAAATCCTAAATCTAATTCCACCATTTTCTCTGCTAATTCCTCATAACTTTCTTCAGCCTTTCGACTATAAATATTCCAACTTTCCTTATTCCATATCTCAACACGTGTCCCAACTCCAACAAGTACAATTTCCTTACTAATATTTGCGTACTCCCTTAAATGGGTAGTTAGTAAGACACGTCCTTGCTTATCTAACTCATATTCCACTGCTCCGCCAAAAATATATCGTGCGAATGCCCTCGCATGACTATTCGTAAAAGGAAGCTTCTTTAATTTTTCTTCAAGTACTGACCACTCATTTCTTGTATAAACAAAGAGACAACCATCTAGTCCTTTGGTTATCATAAGCCAATCGCCCAATGCTTCCCGAAATTTGGCAGGCATAATAAACCTACCTTTATCGTCTATAGTATGTTGATATTCACCAATAAACATGCTACTTCATCCCGTTTCTATCACAGCGGAAAAATCCAATACCACTTTACTCCACTTGATACCACTTCACTCCACTTGATACCACTTATATTCTACTTAAATTCAATATTTCCTCCTAAATTAATATTTTTTTTATTATAATAGCTAAACATTACAATGTGCGGCTTTCCTCAGCAGTGTTTACTGATATGTAAAGGTTTAACTTTTTATATAATTTGCAGTTTAATTAGCAAAAAAAATATTAATTTTTTTTATATAAATAATGCACAATTTATCTCAAAGTTTGTTAAAATAGTAAAGGAAGATTGTTTTGTTTCTTATTTTTTAATATAAAGGAGTTTTAACTAATATGAATGTTTTTCTGTTTACTTCAATACTGGGGTTTGTTGTAATTTGTTTAACGCTTCCAACTTTTTTAAAAGTTTATTTTAATTCTCTTCTTTTATCGAGCCAATTATTGTACATCCTGACAACCATTATTGCGTTTGTTTGGTATTATTTTTGCTATATCAAAACCATTAGTACATACAAAGAAAAGGAAATTAACACACTCATTACTCAAAATAAACTTCAAGGAGAAAAAGCCTTACTCAAGCAGCATCTTGACATAATGGAAAATTTGATTTCTTCAGACTCCCTCACTGGAGTTTGGAATAAAAGCTATTGTTTTACTAGGCTCGACGAAGAATTTCGCCGCATCAGCCGTAACAAAGGAACTTTTTCTGCTATTATGGTTGATGTCGATAACTTTAAAACAATTAATGATACTTACGGACATCTTGTGGGCGACGATTATTTAATATCCTGTGCAAAATTGTTAAGTGATAACACCCGCTTATCGGATGTTGTATGCCGTTACGGCGGAGATGAGTTTTTTATTATACTACCCGACTCAACTCCTCAAGGAGCTCAAATTGTAGCTGAAAAGCTTCTTGAAAAAGCAAAAGAAATTAAACTAAAGGAACATGATTTTTCTATAAGTGTTGGTCTTTGTAATAACTGTGAAACATTTAACGATTGTGAGTCAATTATCAACGCTGCTGACTATGCCCTTTATCAAGCTAAAAGAGAAGGGCGTAACCGTATTGCATTATACAACCACTCACAAAAACAAGAAAACCTTGCTAAGCAAGGTTTTGAAATTTCAGATTTGTAGTTTTCTATAATGCTTTTAGACTAGTGCTAAGTTTTTGGAACAATTTAGCTTCTTTTTTTTCTATAAACTTTGTATATCAATATCAACACTACTAAAATTAATAAAAAACACTCTAGCCCATATAAGGAAGCCATTTTTAATAAACCCAAACTAGTCAAAGTCACAATGACCCCTGCCACCATAACTCCTATGCTTATGGCTAAAAATGCTTTGATACAGGAAACTCCTAAAAGCCACGCCAATATTGCTCCTGTCCACGCTCCTGTCCCCGGCAATGGTACTGATACAAAAAAGATCAAACCTAAAATTCCATATTTTTTTATTAATTCTCCCTTAGTCCTCGTCTTCCACAGCAAATTTTGAAAAGTAACTCCAAAAGAAGTGAATTTGCTTATTAGCTTTTCAAGAGGTTCTAAAAATAATAATATTGGAATAACAGGGAGCAAATTGCCTATTACGGCTAACACAAAAGCCCGCAATGGATCCATACCCAAAGTTATCGCCAATGGTATGCTTGCTCTTAATTCAGTAATAGGGAGAATTGATAATATTAAAATGCGCCAATCTATTAGGGACATAATTTAACTCCATCTATCTAATATTAGCAATACATATGTATATCATAACCATATGTATTACTTAGCCAAGATATTTTACTTTATTTAGACGACTTCATGGATATCGCCTTCAATTGACGTATGCTTTGCCCAGTAAATTTCAATATTTTCGATGTTCCCATAATTCTGTCACTCAATCTATCTTCATACGTTTTTCCTATTTCATTCGGCATAAGATTAGTACTGATTACCCAAGGTAGTTGATAATTAATTCTCTCATCAAATAAATAAAATAATTGTTCACGTACAAAATCCGTAGCCACTTCTGTTCCTAAATCATCAATAATTAATAAATCTACCCTAAAAAGTGATTTTAACTCATTATGAAATGACTTTTCAAATTTATCAAGATTAAACTTATACTCTCGAAGCATCTCTAATATTTTTCCGCTCTTAAGATAAACAACATTTACCCCTGCCTTTAATACATAATTTGCTATAGCACTACATAAATGTGTCTTACCTATTCCTATCGGCCCACAAACGAAAAGATTCTCTGCTTTTTTCCTTTCACATATCTCTTCTGCAAAATTTATGCTTTGCTGTAATATAAGACGATACCGTTCTTTATCCTCATACCAATCCAAGGAAAATGTATTAAAAGTTTGTTGCTTTTGCTCCGGTCCCAACCCACTACATTTCAATCGTGTTTGTATCTCTTCTTGAAGAAGGCAACTGCATTTTTCCCCTATCCCTATAAATCCTGTGTCCTGGCATTTCTCACAATCCCACCAAACGTTATACATGTTATTAGGTAGATTATATTGCTTCATTAATGCACTCTTCTCAGCCTGAAGTGTTTCTTGTCCTTTAAGCAATTCCTCATGCGACATCCCCATTTTGCCTTTACCCATTCCCATCAAGGCGATTTCTAATGACATTTGAGCAAACAGCCGTGATATTTCCTCTAATCGAGGATATTTTTTATGTAGTGCTTCTATTCTAACTACCCATTCAGCTATTTTCTTTTTTCTTTTCAATGCACGTCCTGATAAAGACATTAATTTCCACCCACCTAATTTACATCTAGCATTTTTTCCCAATCTCTGCTGTCAGCATGACTAATCCGTTTCTTCTTATTCCCCTGCTTTTGAGTCTTTTCTTCCTTATTATCATGTTCATATAAAGCTTTCCCGGCATCCTCTATATTTTTCACTCCTTGACTATACCAATTTTCGAGAATACTATCAATATATTTAAAGCTTGGACTATTGGTACGTACCGTTTCCTCAGCCGCTTTCATAATAACTTCATGCCCAAATTTCCACTGACCACACCACTTCATGTACATTTCCCGTTGCGGTCTAGTTATACCTCCGTACTGACCTACACATTTTTTTACTTCTCCGACCTTATACTGTATCCAATCTAAATTATCAATAAAGGATATCAATCCGTCCACTGTATTTATTCCGTTTTCATACACTCTTTTGGCTACAGGCTTGTATACTTGTATATTTGTTTGTCCTCTCTCAAAACACAATTGAAGAAATATTAAAATAAATTCCGTAGACCAACCATATTTTATATTAAATTCTTGCAGTAATTGTTTTTCTCTGAGCGTTATAGATAAGGTTCCTCTTGCTTGATCAAGCCATTTAAGAATTTGATTATAATCGAATTTGCCTTTTTCATTTGCAGAAACCGACTTACACTCATCTTTAGCTTTATCTATCTTTTGTAAAACATAATACAACCTTCTCCAAAGAGGCGAAAAAGAAATCGTTTTAGCTTCTCCCTCCAAATTCCAAGTACACCATCCTTCTGCTAAGGCCCATTTTATCCAATAATCCTTCGCATATTCTTCTGGAGAAGATATTATTTTACTTCTTGCCATAGCTAAAAGTAGATATCCTAAATTTTCCGAAGAAATATCCAAACTTTGTATGTTTTCAATTAAAATAAGAGGTATATTAATATGTCCTCTTTCCATCACACAATCAATATATTCGTAATCCTGCAAATAAAACCCTCCTAAAAAGTCAATGATTTAAAAATAATATGAACCCCATAAACTATTAAGCCAGTCAGTCCCTCCAATTCTTGGCAAACAACCTTCCGAACTTCTTTGGCTATATCAGGAAGATAGTATCCATAAAGAGCTGTGATCTCAATTCGTACTGTTACCCCCTCTTCCTGCATATTTACCAATACTTTGTTAACCTGAGATACGCCGGGATTTTGAATAACAACATACGTTACAATTTGAGATACAACATTTTCTGAAATGAGTAATTTCCCTATATAACTAAATTTCGGTCTAATAATTGACTTCTCTCCAATTTTATGTCTACTCTCATTCTTCTTTTTAAAAAAGTATTTCAAAGGATCAACTAAATATCCTGGGAAATCTTTTTTTACCTCTATGGTAGGAACAGGTATTACGTGCATTCCATGATTATTACGATATTCTAATGCTAATTTTATTTCTTTTTCAGTTGCAACATCTTCAATATGTATCACTTCAGTAGGTTCCGGGAGTTCCAGTGTCTTTGTAATTCTTAATACCATCCGCAAAGATGTTCCCAAAACCAAAATTTTAGATGCATTAATTTCTTTAAGACTTTTCTGTACATCACGAGCATGCTCATGATCAAGGAAAATAGCCCTTTTCACAGCTTTAAGTGTTGTAGCTTCCCTTTTTGCTGATTTACCAGTCACCTTGTATCCATCTTTAATTAAAAGGCCATCATCAATTACCGTATCTATTCCATGCTTATAGGCTATAGTCATGGCTCGATGACTCTTTCCCGTACCACTTGAGCCAACCAAAGCATATACCTCCATCACCATCACCACCATCACTAAGGTTTCTATCCCTTTATCCACATTAACTATTCCCCTACGATTTCTAATTATATCACATATATACAGACACAGATATGAATAAGAGTTATTATTATTGTGCTAATATTTCACTTTTGAGATATAATATTTATAGGGTTGATTTTATATTTTAATAAAACATAGGGGGTATTTTATGGAACACCTGAACATACTTAAAGAAATGACTATGGCTCACGGTCCATCGGGTTTTGAAGGAAATATAAGAGAGCTTATAAAAGATTACCTAACTGGAAAAGCGGAATTTACTCAAGATAATTTAGGTAGTTTGATCTGCAAAAAAGAAGGAACAAGTTCATTTCCCAAAATTATGATACCCGGTCATATGGACGAAGTCGGTTTTATGGTAAGTGCAATTACTAAGAATGGCTTTATTAAGTTCATCCCCCTTGGAGGATGGCGAGATCAAGTTCTTCTTGCTCAAAAGGTTATTATTAAAACCAGAAAAGGTGATAGAACTGGTATAATCGGTTCTGTACCTCCTCATCTTCTTTCAGCTAAAGATAAAAACACAATAGTTGAAAAAAAAGCAATGTTTATTGACGTTGGTGCTAAAGATCGAGAAGAAGCACAAGAAATAATGGGTATTCTACCCGGAGATCCTATCGTTCCCGATAGCACTTTCCACATTCTTGGAGAAAAGATGATTATGGCAAAAGCTATAGATAATAGAGTTGGTTGTTGCCTTTTTATGAACTTGATTAAGGAACTTTGGAATACAACTCATCCTAATACGATATATGGTGTTGGTACGGTTCAAGAAGAGGTCGGTTTGCGGGGAGCTACCACGTCCGCTAACGTTATAAAACCAGATATATGCTTTACCGTAGATGTTACCATTGCCACTGATATGCCTGGTCTGGAAAAAGAAGATTCAGAGGTTAAATTAGGTAAGGGTCCTGTTCTAACACTAGCAGATTCTTCTGTAATCGGAAACAGAAATCTTCGGAATTTCGTCATTGATACAGCAAAGGAAAATCGTATTCCACTTCAATACAATACCATGATGGGTGGAGGTACAGATGGAGGCGCCATTCATAAATCCGGTTTTGGTGTACCAACTGTAGTCATCAGCATACCTACTCGTTATATTCACAGCCATTACAGCATTTTTCACTATGATGATTATGATAATTGTCTGGAATTACTTATTAAGCTTGTGAAGGGGTTAGATGAAAAAACAGCAAATAATATTTTGAATAGTAATTGACAACAACTATCTACTTGCATTAAAATGTTTTTAATTCTACAATAGCATATGAGAGTGTTCTTATCATGAGTGGTGGGAATTGTGTCATTTCCTGCAGATTTTATTCTGAGAGATAAGAAGCAGATAGTAAAAAGCTGTTTCTCTTTAGAAACAGCTTTTTTATAAATATAAAATTAGGAGGTATGTCCGTGTTTATCCATAATATTTTTGCTACCAAAAAACGAGCCGTTCTGTCCTTTGAAATATTTCCACCTAAAAAAGATAGCCCTATTGACACCATCTTTTCTACAATAGATGGTTTGAAAGACCTGAATCCCGATTTTATCAGCGTTACATATGGTGCCGGTGGAAGTAGCAAAGGGAAAACCATTGAAATTGCTTCCCTAATTAAGCATAAATATGGTATTGAATCCTTAGCACACTTAACCTGTATCTCGTCAACGAAAGATGAAGTAGAAGATATCCTGACCACGCTTAAAAATAATAAAATCGAAAATGTTTTAGCTCTAAGGGGAGACCTTCCGCAAGATAAAAACTTTAAATTTCCTACGCCACTCCATTACAACTACGCTAGTGACTTGGTTTTTCAAATTCAACAAAAAGGTGATTTTAGTATTGGCGGCGCTTGTTATCCTGAGGGTCATATTGAATCTGACTGTATTGAAACTGATGTGTATTATATAAAAAGAAAAGTTGAGGCAGGAGTAGACTTCTTGATTACCCAATTGTTTTTCGATAATGAACATTTATATGACTACATAAATAAAATCCGGCAAGCTGGAATCAATATTCCAATAACAGCAGGCATCATGCCTATGCTAAGCAAAAAACAAATCGAGCGTTGTCTGTCCTTCAGTAAGGCTGCACTTCCTAAGAAGTTTACAAGAATATTAGAAAAATACGGTCACAATAGTGCTGCTCTCCAAGAAGCAGGAATAATATACGCTACGGATCAAATCATTGATCTTCTCTCTTGGGGAGTGGATGGAATCCACTTATATAGTATGAATCGTCCGGAGGTAACTAAAAAAATAGTTGAAAATATCTCTGATTTCCGTAATCTAATTCAGGAATAATTCTCAAGATAAACTTACTACCTAGCCAAAAATAACTTACTCAATAATTTCCATTTTGTAAAAATACAACTCGCTACATATGAAAAAACGACTGTGAATAAAAGTCCGGTTAAATAAAGAAAATCATTCGTTGAAAACCCAATCGCATGCCATAAAGTATTCCATATTCCAAGAAACAAAGGATGTATAAGGTACATCGGGAACGATTGTGTTCCAAAAATATTGAAAAAGCTACTTTGGTTTTCTACGAAAAAAAGCCAAATGCTAAGGGATGAAAACAAGGCAAACAAATGATATGCACCATAATATACAATCAAACCGACAGGTTCATTCATCCTAAGCTTTATATTAATAATGACATAACAAATTACAACCAATAAACTTAAGCTCCACAAATGTACCTTATACTTAAGAAATACTGCTTTTACCTTCTGATAATTTGCACCAATCCAACACCCCACGACAAAAACCGAAAGGTAGCTACCCAATAAATTAGCCGGATGTGGGTAAATTTCATAAATCCAAGCTTTATTTAAAATATAAAACAACACTTGTAAAAACAAAGTCAGTACAATCATATGTAATGACTTCATTTTTTTTATAAAAGTACAAACTAACGGAATAAATAAGTAAAGCTGAATAACTATTAGTAAAAAGTACAGATGATAATACGCTGTCCCATTTACTAATTCCCGTCCAATAAAATTCAATGATAAAGCTGTGCTACCCCTAAAGCATACAGTTTTAAGTATAAAATAAAAGGTACTCCAAACTAAGTACGGAACTATTACTGTCTTTAATCTTTTTGTGTAAAATTTAGATAATGGAACTTCTTCCTTTGTCTGTTTCCAAGTTAATACAACACTGCTGATAAAAAGAAATACAGGAACAGCAAACTGTGCAAGGCTATTTATTATATTATAACTAATAAATCTAGTGGTATCTGAAGGATATGCTATTGTAGCTTCCGCAGTAACATGAATAATAATCACTGCTAAAATAGCCAAACCTCTCATGCTTTCAAATTCCTGTAACTTTTTCAATGTCTTTTCCTCATCTCTTACCAACTACGCTTTATATAATTCTAAGTAAACAAAAAAGCTCCTAATATCTCTTACACACTATCAAATTCACTGCATCCCAAATGCCTTTAACTTGTTACGACACTCTACATAATTAGGACAAGCCTTACTAACAAGTTCCCAAAAGCAGCTATTATGAGAAGGTTCCGCTAAATGGCATAATTCATGAGTTACTACATACCATAAAAGCTCCATGGGAGCACCTATCAACCTTGTTGATATATATATCTGCTTTGTTTTTAAACTACAAGTTCCCCAAGAGCTTTTTTGCTCATGGAAAGTAGCATTCTCTAGAAATACTTTGTAGTATGACTTATTAATGGTTTCAGCAAGGTATAAAAGATCACTATCATTTTTAACAGGGCTCTCTTGCCCATCAAAATCATAACGTTGCGCCCAATTCATCTTATTAACTAGCTTATCAGTCAGCTTATTAATATGTTCTTCTTGTCTATGTGGAAGTAACCTGCTTGAAATTGACAAACAAATAACTCCATTTACAATTTTCCCTGAAGAATTTTTTTTATCTTTATACTCAACTTTAATTCGTGGCAAATCTTCCATAACAACACTCCGCTTTTTAATAATTCCTTAAAAAATGAAAGTCACTACTCAATTAGCGTCTTTCACTTAGCTGTATGCCCCTTACTTTGCAAGACACTTTTTCTTCCATTTTGGTACAATCGGTAATGCTTCATATTCCCCTTTAAGCAACCCCAATATCCACAAATCAATATACTTTCCTTCCATAAAAACCTGTCTTCTCATCTTACCCTCTGAAATAAAACCAAAGCTAACGGCACTTCGTATTCCCAAATCATTGTTACCATAAATTCTTAAGTAAGCCTTTTCTAATCCAAGTTGATAATATGCAATATCCAACAAAACGATAAGAATATCCACTCCATAACCAGCTAAGCGCATATCTTTTTCACCTATCCCAAGAACTAACTCCACATTACCATTTATTCTATCAATATTACGCAAACCCGCTACGCCTATAGGACGCAAATCACTTTTCCTCTGAACAAGATATACGACCTTCTCGACCTTTGGATCCTTTGTATCTCCGCAAAACGAAGCTATTTCCTTTTTAATAGATTCAATATCTACGCTAGCATATTCGTTATATGCTAAACGAAATTCTTTGTCAACGTACCACTTTTGCAAAACCTCTGCGTCCCCTTCCATCAACGGTCGCAACACTATTTTCCTACCATTCCACATATCCTCACCTCACAATAAAATATCTACATGTTAATTATTACAAGTTGAAATTTGTTCAGCTATTCAAGCAAACCTCAAGCATTAATATGTTTATAAATAAATATCCCTGAAAGAATTTTAGGAGCAAAAAAAGTAGACTTTTCTGGCATCACAATATCATTGTTAACTATCCCGGCATCCGCTACCTCCATTAATTCTTGAATAGAAACAGGATGCAAAGCTAAGGCCAGATTATACTTATCTAAATTAACACATTCCTTCATCTTTTCCAAATCATCCTCAGAATAATAATCAAAGTAGCGTGAATCAGTAATCATATCATGATTAAGACCAAGCTGTGGATATAATTCTCTTTCTAAGATGCTACAATCTAATTTGCCAACCACGTCATTGGGTATATTGCATGCCTTTATAATATAAGTCCCTCTTTTGGTGTAAATAGTGAAGCTATGCTTTTCTGGAGTAACAAATTTTTCAGTTGAGATCAATGACAATTTATCTTTTACCTTTTCAAAATCTACAACCCCGTTAATAACCCTGTTATAAGCCAAAATACGAGCATCAGTACATTCACAAATATAGGCTAAGCAATGAGTCTGTCGATTAAGCAAAGCCGCATGATATCGATGGTGTCCATCAGCAATATACAGTGGTTCAGAAGATATAATCTCTTTTATAATCTTTCCTTCTCTACTTTCTTCTTCCACTCTATAAATCCTATTACTTATACCGTGTAATTCTGAGACTTCATTAAAATCAGAAACGAACTCATATTCCACATCATACTTATCAATTACTTCGTCCAATACAGATCTTAAATGTGCTTTGGTAAGAAGAAACACTGGTTCAAACGTATATCCTGTTTTTCCTCTTAACTCCAACCTGCCTTTAACCTTATTGTCAAAAGTCTTTTCATGTCTGATTACTTCCCCTTCCTTGTAATCAGTAACTTCTGTAGCTGTCAGTATACCTCTTCTGACACTTTCCCCATACATTTGCTCATATACGTAGAAACAAGGTACGTTATCTTTTTTTAGGTATCCTTTACTAATTAACTTCTCCAAAGCCTGTTGTGGATTGCTTCCCAAAGTAATATGATATAAAGAATCATCATTTTGTTTTAAAACTGATTCTATCTCTGAACCAGGTTTAATTACATCATAGGGAGGACAGGTTATTTTTTTAATATTGTTCCCTTCGGGTCTTAAACCTATCAAGCCTTTAATTTCTGCCATATCCATCATCCTACCTTCATAATAAAGTGAAATTACATTTGAAACTAATTTACACACAATTTATGATTCTATCACACTAATTTATTATATCAAAGATAAAAAATAATTTCATTTATTATTCTACTTTAACCCAATATTTTATAGTTTTGTCTTGCAGCTTGCTGATATCCAATAATTCCTTGTTTTCTTCAGGTATAGCAATAGTTTTTGGATTACCGTCACTTATATAACGCTGATCAGGATTATTTTTAAAATATTCCAACCACTTAAAAAGTTCACCTGTACTAGCTTGAACCCGTGGTAATTTTGTTGGATCAAAGCCTTTAACTACAGGACTAAGAGCAGGTCTTGCCCCTACTTTAAGCACAGCCTTATTCTCATATGAATATCCATCATATGAACCCTGCAATGCAAAATTGTATTCTTTTGGTGAAAGCCCATATGGTAAAGCCAAGGAATTAACTTTATAATTAGGAACCGTTTCTTCAACAATTTTAGCTAACCCTGCTAACTCTTTTTGTACGCTATCCGAAGTAAGTTTACTTAACTTTGCATGTGTCATAGTATGATTGCCCACATCAAAACCAAGAGCAACCAATTTTTGCAATTTTTCTTTCCAATAATTTCCTTGACCAAAAGGCGGATCATTATTTACATAAAAAGTCGCCGTATGTCCAAACTCTAAATGACTTTTTTCAAATTCTAACAAAATTCCTACAGCACATTGGGAATCAATCTTTTTTGTACCATCCTCATCTATAATATACCTAAAATGTCCTACTGATCCATCATCAAAAGTCATAATGATCGGAGTTTTCCCTGCAGGAGTCTGAATATTATTATCCAGATAATCATTGAGACTGATAAGAGAATATCCTTGCTCATACAACGTTTCCAAATCTCGTTTAAAATTTTCTGCTGTCTGAGCCCAATCTGACTCTTTAGAAGCTCCAATAACATGATACATGAGAATCATTATTTTCCCTGCTTCATTAGCTTTAATCTCTGAAAGTTCTTTCTCTGGTTGAATTTCTTCTACTACTTGAGAAATATTATTGGACTCATTATTGATAATATTAGTATCAGTAATTTTAGAAGTACAACCGCACGATGAAAATAATATTCCAAAGCAGAAAACTACAAGTACTACTATCTTCCTTTTGATAATACTCACTTCCCTTATATTTTTTTATTATAAATAAATGTTGCATCATCTCTATTTTAGGTTATAATAACACTGTTACATTAATATATCACATATACAGTAAGGGGTACATCATAATAAATTATCGAACTACTATTTTAAAGTTTGCAAGCAATAATTTGCATAAAAATATTACTTCATAAGGAGGTCACAAATGAACATTACAAAAGAAATGTCTATTACTGAAATTGTCCAAAAGTATCCTCAAAGTGCTGAGATACTGATGAATCATGGAATGGGCTGTGTAGGCTGTGCTGCTTCACATTTTGAAACCCTAGCTCAAGGTGCTAGTGCTCATAACATTGATATCGATAGTCTTCTCACTGACCTAAACAATGCAGCTAACGAAGAATAATCCTCTTGCAAACATTTAAACTTCCGAAAAGAACCTCGACACATTAAATTGTCGGGGCTCTTTTTTAATTCCTAAGCTTTAACTAATTACAATTGATATGACTATTATTTTAATTCTTCAAGTTTTATAAATACATTTTTCATCTGTTCCTCTAATTTTTCTACAGAATCGTTCATCGTTTCTGTAACCTGCACAGTTTCTTCCGATAATTTTTTGACCTTCACCGCTTCCTTATTCTGCACATTTGTTTTATCAATAATATCTTCCACAAATGGCTTAATCTTCTTTAATTCCTCATTCGTCTTATCCGCAAGTTTTCTTATCTCCTCTGCCACAACAGCAAATCCTCTTCCCTTTTCCCCCGCTCTGGCAGCTTCAATTGCTGCATTGAGGGCAAGAAGATTTGTCTGATCAGCGACCTCACCAATTGTATTCACAATAGGAACAAGATTCTTTGTTTTAGTAACAACCTCACTAGATAATTGTTGAAATTTACATATATTGTCAATTATTACAGAATACTTTTCGAACGTAGCATCGGAGCTAGAAGATATTTCCTTAACATTATATGTTATTTCTGAAAAAATATCTGACACTTGACAAAGCATTTTTTTGATTTTATCGCCATTTTTCTCTGCTTCAATGCTTTTTTCCTCATAAAGAATTTTATTATTTTCCGCTCTCATCATGGAATCTTGTATTATCTTACTCTCCCGCAACATCTCTTTTTCCCTATAAAGATGACAATTGTTGGGCTTATTTAAACCATTAAAAATTGCCACAGCCATTTCATAACAACTGTTATATCCACATGAACCGCAGTTTCGCATATCTATTTCTGATTCTTTATTCATATCAGAATATACCTTTTCTAATTCTGCAGGTGAAGGCCTTTGTATTTTGAAATTATCCGTAAGATCCTGATAATGTTTATAACTAAAATCGCACTCTTTTATTACATTATTTATAAATTTACTTAATATTTTATTGTTCTTATTATTCTTTTCGTTGTTGTCTACACGTTCAGCTATCATGCCCTCAATCTGATCTATAGACTTATTATGATTAATACATCCAGGCCCCATATTACATCCTTTTTCACAATTCAATATGTCAACCACTACAGGCAAATAAGGCTTATCTTCCTTAATACCTTTTTCCAAATCACTTAAATACTTATAAAAAACCAATGGTCCTTCTATTTTGGTTATTACCCTCTTTTTTGTTTGAGGATACCTATATATGTACGATTCTTTAAGACCACCTGGTGTTGAAAAGTTAGCCGCAACCTCAGCTTCCACTGGTCCATCGAACCTACCTTTCTCCAATTCATCAACATTAATATTTTTTTCTCTGAACAGCTTCTCAATAGACTTATATGTAACATTAAATTTAATTATTTGACTATCTGCAAATTCACGTCTTTTTGCCAAACAAGGTGAAATAAAAGCCAAGGTATACTGCGGATACTTTGATTTTACATAAACCGCTATATCATGTACCGGGCTTCCACTGGGTGCTAAATGACCAATTAATTCAGGATGTTTCAGCTCAATATATTTTACTATAGCCGGACAAGGTTGTGATATGACTGGTGTTTTAACTTTTCCAGATGCAATAGCTTCATGATAACAAGCAACAGTTATCTCTGCTCCCAAAGAAACGTCAAAGACTGCTTTTACCCCCACCTTTTTTAGTGCTGTAATAAGTTGCGGCAATTCAAAGTTACTATATGCAGAAGGTGCAACCAATGCTGCTACTTTCTCCCCTGATGATAAAGCCCTTTTAAATGCTTCTAAATCATCAATAGGGTACCTAGCACTTTTCTCTTCATTACCATCATGAACAGTAATACAAGCCTCTATACAAGCTCCACAACCAATACATAATGAATCATTCAGCTTAACATATTCTCCACTTCCATCATTACAAAGCTTAACAGGACAAACCGTTATACATCTGTGACAATTGATGCAATTTTCTTCTCTAATACCAACTACTTTCACTAATTCTTTCAATTTTTATTCTCCCCTTCCATCTATAATTGATATACTTACTTATTTTTTTATTTATTCATTTTGAAATTTACGGATCCTTTGTTACCTAACACCGTACATAATCACTTGTCTTTCTTTCTAATAGATGGGGGCATCTTTTGTGATATTTCCAACATTCCTTCTGCCATCTCTGTTACTTTCTCTCTTAATTTAAATATGCAATCAACCTCATCTGCTTGTCCCCTTACAATATCTTCTGCCAAAGCTCGACAAGTAGGTGCACCACACGACCCACAATCTAACCCGGGCAAAAATTTTTCAATCACCTCAAGATTCTCCATTTTCTGCATAGCAATAGCAATATTATCATCCAGTTTTAAAACTTCAATTGGCTTTATTTTTTCCGTAAACATAAGCTCCTGCCAATCAGGATGCTTCGCTAATTCTTGCTGCTTGTCCACTTTATTTCGTGCCAACCAATCTATGCGAGCTTTTGCCATAAAAGGATTTTCTACAGTAAGCGGTCCGCCAACACAACCTCCTACACATGACAACGCTTCAATAAAATCTACTTCTTTTAACTTACCCATTACTACTTCTTCCAAAACCTTAGTCACATTTTCAACACCATCAACAGCAAGATATCGAAGTCCTGAAATGAATCTGCTTTCTCCACCGCTAATTGCCCATCCCACACCTGCTCCAGAGGATTTTTGCAAATCAGGTGCCTTTTTAATATCTTTTATTTTACTTAAAAGTAGTCCATATATTTCGGATATCCCAATGACACCATCAACAGCAGAGTTTTTCATACCAACCGGATTTTTTACCCCTGTTACCTTGGCAGCACAAGGTGAAATGAAAAATACGCCAACTTTTTCCGAAGGATATCCTGCCTTACTCATCTCTTCCTTAGCTATCTTAGCTGCCGTTTCCATAGGTGACTTAATTGGAACTATATTATTTATAAGTTCAGGGAATTTTACCTGAATTAATTTTACTACTGCCGGACAAGCCGAAGAAATAACCGGTCTGGGAAAATCCTTATTACTAAGAAAATCATTTACTGCACGAGTAACCAGTTCCGCACCCAATGCTACTTCCCATACCTTATAAAACCCCAATTCTAACAAACCTGCAATAATATGATTCACTGTAAATTTAGTTCCAAACTGACTATACAAACTCGGAGCTGGAAGAGCAATCGGATATTCATATCCCTTGATTTTTTCCAAAGGATCAGTTATGGCTAATTTTGCATGATATGGACAGATCCTTATACACTCGCCACAATCAATACACCGTTCATCGATTATTTTAGCCTTCCCATCACGAACACGAATAGCCTCCGTAGGACAATGTTTTATACAATTTGTACAACCCCTGCATAACTCTTCATCAAGAGTAACCGAGTGAAAATATGAATCCACCTAATTTCACCCCTTCATTAACAATAGTTTAACAATAGTTTAACAATGGTTCAACAATCGTTCCCTACCTAATAATCATCTTAATAGTAGTACCCTTCCCTTTTTGAGATTCTATATTAAATGTATCAGCACAATTTCGCATATTAGGTAACCCCATTCCGGCGCCAAACCCCATTTCCCTAATGCTCTCTGGTGCTGTAGAATATCCTTCTTGCATAGCCTTATCTATATTTGGTATACCAGGTCCTGTATCAGTTATTGAGATGCACACTACATCTGGTTTGATTTCAGCTTTTATCACTCCTCCCCAGGAGTGAATAACCAAATTCATTTCTGCTTCATAAGTAGCAATCGCTACACGCCTTATAAGACTTGAGGGAAACCCTAGCTTCATTAACTTATTTTTTATCTTTGAACTAGCCTCTCCAGCGCAGGTGAAATTACCCTTCTCCACAAAATAACTCATGACCATTGGTTTAACTATATTATCTCTCATAATTTTAAATCACCATTTTATCAAAATTTCCTAATTATTATTTTCAACAACTATTCTCAATAGCATTAACTTAATAACTATCCATACTTATTAAGTCAATAATTTTATTATATATATCTTTTTGGAGAAATACAAACCTAATCCGTTATTTAACTGCACTTTACATTTTTGATCATGTACCCAACGCCACTACAAGTTACAATATATTCAGGATTTCCAGCATCACGCTCAATTTTTTGTCTTAATCTTCCCACACTCACTCTTAAATAATGGGTACAATCCTTATATTCACTTCCCCAAATTTCTTCCAATAGTTCATCGTGATGTACTACTTTACCTGCATTATTAGCTAAATAAGTTAAAAGTTTAAATTCAGTAGGAGTTAAATGTGCTACATGTCCATCAACCGATACCTGTCTTTGTGCTAGATCAATTAAAAGACTGCCCAGTTTAATTCTATCAGAAGAATTTTGCGAAAGGTTGTTTTTAACCCTTCGCAAAACAGCATTAACTCGTGCCAATAATTCTTCTACTGCAAAAGGTTTTGAAACATAATCGTCAGCCCCTGCATTCAAACCTTCTACAGCATCCTGCATATCACCTTTTGCCGTAATCATAATGATAGGTACATCTGATTTCTTTCTAATACGTCTACACACCTCTAATCCATCTAATTCCGGAAGCATAATGTCCAGAATTATTACATCCAGTTTTGATGTTTCAAATTTAGACAAAGCTTCTAAACCTGTCATAGCAGATACCACTTCATATCCACTAGCCCTGAGATTTGCTCTTATAAAGCGTAAAATATTTGACTCATCATCTACTACTAAAGCTACTAGCTTGTTCATTTTTCTTCCCCCTCCACATTTTTACATGGTAAAGTAAAATAAAATTCACTGCCTTTGCCTAAACTACTTTCAACCCAAATAGAACCCCCATGATTCTTTATTATCCATTTTGTAATAGCAAGCCCGACGCCACTACCATTAATGCGTAATGCCATTTTATTTTCAACACGATAAAATCTTTTAAAAATATCTTTATGATATTGAGGTGCTATCCCTATGCCTTGATCTATTACTCCCACCTTTATCATATTTTCTTTTTTTAAATATCCTAATTTTACATAAATAACCTTCTCTGCGGAAGAATATTTTACTGCATTTTCCAATAGGTTATTAAGAACATGTTCTATCCTCTGTTCATCCATCACAATAATAGGTAGATCCCCTCTATCATCTACCTTGAAAATATTTTTAGGATACCTATCCCTTAAACGTTTTAAAACCCTAGCCGTAATTTTACTAATGTTAGCATTATGTAGATTTAGTTTAAAAACTCCAGCCTCTATCTTAGAAATATCCATAATATTATCTATTAAATATTCTAATCTTTTACTTTCCTCAATAATAGCTTTAATAAAATCCGTCTTTTCATCCTCAGTCCAAGTTACACCCTGTCTTAAAAGAGAGTCCGCACTCCCATAGATCGTAGTCAATGGAGAACGAAATTCATGCGATACAGTAGATAATATAGAATCCTTTAAAATATTCACTTGTCTTTCTCGTGTTACATCACGCATAACATATCCATAACCAATAAAAGTCTTACCCGTCATTACAGGAAACCCCTGTACCTTATAATAATTAGTATTATCCTTATATGTGACTGAACCCTTCCCATATTCATATGCCTGTTGCTCTTTATAACATTTTTTCATCTCATCCCAAGGTAGCTCTATTAATGTTTCAGGATCTATATAGTTACGAAATTCTGATATGTATAAATCCGCAGTCCATTCTGATTCTTTCAAATGAAATATTTTTAGTAATAATGGATTTACATATATTATTTTCCCCCTCGTATCAAGTATAATAATCCCCTCATGCATACCATTAATCACAGCAAGCAATGTATGATGTTCCTCATTTACTACATTAAAAAGAGCCAAATTGCTTATAACTACCCCAAGCTGATTAGCAACAGCTTGCAATACAATAATCTCTTGATCTTTAAAACGATTTGCGACACGACTCGTTAAAGTCACCGCACCTAATACAACATCTTGGTATCTAATAGGCACACTAACAAGAGATCTCATATCACTCCAACAAAGCGCAAGTGGAACATTTTTTTCATTTTTCTGCAAATCATCAATTACAACAATATCTCTTTTTTCCATAGCCAATTTACTGTACCAGCCAGTACATTCCGTATAAATTATCTTCTCAGTCCGTGGATAGTTTGCACCCCAAATCGTATGTACAAGTTTTTCATTATCTGTCCTATGAAGATAGATATTAGCTAATTCTACTTCAAACAACTTCATTACTTCATTTAAAACTAAATTTATAACATCGGTTAAATTACAAGTCTCATTTACAGAAGAAACAACAGCATATAATGTAGCCATCTCTTTATCTTTCATAACAAGTTCCCTTGTTCGCTCTCTAACTCGCCTTTCAAGATTATTTCCATGCTTTTTAAGCATGGAATCTACTTTTTCTAGATTATCTGCCATAGAATTAAATCCTTCACCCAACTTATTTATTTCCGGAAGTATATTATTTCTTGCAAATTCAACCCGATACGCTAAATTTCCTATTGCCAATTCTGAATTAGCCTTATTAATCTGAGACAAAGGAATAACTATTTTATTAATTAACGATTTTTTAATAGAGAATATAACAAATACTCCTAGCAACAATATCCCAAAAGATATACCCATTGCCTTATACAAAGGTAGCAACACCTCGTAACGCGGTGCAGTCACCCACATTGTCCAACCTAAATTATTTAATTTTAAATAACAAGCTGTTTCACCAAGTTTAGATAACGGAGAAAAATAATTTAATGAACCTTCCGATGATTTCTTTAAAGCATTTAAAATTGGATAATTCTCAGGAAAAGAATCTACCTTTCTATCATAAGAATAGATCACTCGATTATTGCCATCTACTAAAACAAAATGTCCTAAAGATGCCATATCCCCTTTCTTTAATAATCTATATATTTCATCCATATCTAAAGTACCTATAACATACCCACAATACCTTCCTTCCTTAGTTTTTATCGGTTTAGCTACAAAAATTATTTCATTTCCGTTATGCTCTCGTATAACCTGACTTACTATAGATGTCTCTGCTCTTTTAAATTTACTTGTAACATTATTCCATAGACATCTATCCTTTTCTAAAATATAATACGCCGTTATTTCATCATATTTAGAGCTAAACTGACAAGCTTCACAATTTAAAAATATATCAACAAAGCCCTCATAATGCTCCGCATATTTTTCAATCATATCCTTCAGTTTTGTACCTTTTAAATTACATTGAGAATTATAAAACTGTCCTGCCTGTTCACTTATATTATTCACAGCAAAAATATACTTGTTAATATAACGTGTTAATTCTTCTGCTTGTTCTACAACAGCAGAAGAATAATTTGCTTTTAGCTCTTTCTCTTTTTCTATTAAATCAAAAGTAACATAAATACCCAGTATAGCAAGCGGTATTATGGCTAATGCTACTATAATCTTCGTATAAAAAGAAAGCGTCAATTTTTTTTTCAGCATAAAAGCCTCCTGAAACTACTATCTCATTTTCCCCATTTTCTTAAAAACGACCCTCTTGCTCTTTCAACTACTATGCTCTTATCAGTATCCATTTCTTTTAGTATTATCATCGCTTTATCTGAACCTATGGTACCAAGAGCTTTTACAGCACGAAACCGTACCTTTGCCAACCGATCTTTTAACATTGGAATTAAATATGGCAGTGCCGGTTCTCCTATCATTTGTAAAGCATCGCAAACAACAGTCGCTTTTTTTACACTTTTCTTCAATTCAACTATCAAAAGAGGTATGCTCGAGGTACTCTCAATTAATCCTAATCCAATTATTCCAGCTTCCCACAAATTATTAGATGAATTATGCAATAAAGAGATAAACCAAGGCTCCATTTTTTTCTTGTATCTTTTACTTAAAACATAAATATATTCATCAAGTGAACTTTCTTCTAATTGTTCAATATTGCTAATAATAATTGGTATATCTTCTTCAGTTCCCCATTTTACTAAATTTGTAATTTCATTAGAAGTCAATTCTCTTTTAGAAATTTCCCCTTTTTCTTTCCTTTTCTTAACCAAAGAATACACATTACTTTCTGAACCTGCAGATCTTTTATGTTTTAATATTTTATTATAAAAGCTAACATATTTTTCATGGGGAAGGTAATTCTTTTGAAACAGCACGTTACATACGCAATAAAATTTATCGTCTAAATTTAAACGACAAGCTTTTCCACCACTAATAGCTAAAAGCGGTACCCCTTCCTCTTTTAATGGAGATACCCATAAAGTTTGACGAAACTCTGGTATTTCTTTCAAAACATCTTGCATGATTTTTTTTACAGAATCATGTTCTACTCCATTAATTAAATCACCTGAAAGATATATACTATAACACTCAATTGGTACATCATCTAACTCAAGAACAACTTTTCTTCCTATCCATACAATAATGAAATCATTCACAATTTCAGAGCATTTGCTATTTTGAATACGAGCTACCGCATCCAAAATATGTCTTGATACTACTTCTTCTGACTCCTCCACGTTACCTATTCTTTTTAAGATTGCTGTATAATCCAAATAAAAACCCCAAGCCTTTTGGAGAAGTTGTCTTTCTGTAATATTATCATCATTTATACTATTTTTATGGAATTTAGGCAAAAGCAACTGCCTTTCTCTTTTTAAATATCTTTCAACATTATATAATAAAGTTTGAGAAAGTGAAGAAACTTTATATCCACCGCATACGTATTCTCCTTCAAAAGAATAAATAAAATATATATTTACCTGCTTATTTTCTATCAACCTGCTTAAAATATAAAATTCCATAGGCTTAGCTACATTAAAATTCAAAGAATAAACCATATCTTTATTTCCGTAATAAGAAAATTTTAGATCTAAACAACCATTTTTACTTAACTTCATATCGCAATGCTCCTGAGCTCCTAAAAGATTCTCTATGCTCTCCTCTGAAAATAATAAAAAATAAAAATCAATTTCCCCTAACCAATTTATATTAAAGCAAGCCTTTGCCCCTTTTTTAAAAGCATTAATAATATCGCAATGTCCTAACGAGTTAAGATAAGGTTCTTCTTGGTTAGGTGGCACAGTAAATGTATAGATTTTAAACTTATTATTACGCTGATTCATTAAATCCTCCGTAGGTCTATAATTTTAGATTTTAGTTACATATATTATATTAGTTTTCTACAAAACAATCTATTTTCCCTTTATTTTTGATATATTAACTGATATATTTGCTTTTTTTATTTAACCATTCTCACTTTTAGTAAAATTCTTTTTCTCTAAATACGACAAAAAATCTTTCATCCTTTTCCAATGAAAGATAGGGTTAAAAATAAATAATATTTTATAGTCCCTCTTTTTCAAAATATGTTTCACTCTCCTGGATTTTTAACTCCTTTATTATTAACGCAAAAGCTAAACTCAACAAACTAATACCAGCCAAAATATTTAAATAAACAACACCTATGCGATACCACGACATCAATAAAAGAATAACACTGTACATAATATAGCTTCCAAAATGCTTTCTTTCTAAAATTTCTCTTTTTATTAAATTCAACCTTTTTTGTCTCTTCGCTTTTTTGTGATTAATTATATCTTCCACTTCTGATAAAGACGGAAAAAGAAAAGTGTTCTTTAATAAATATATCAATTTATCACTATTATATAATCTAAGATCTATATCATATCTTTGTTTCAAATTCATCGCATTATCTCCAAATTCTCCATTTGTAAAAACCCGTACTTGCTGTATTCCTTCTTGAATACATCTTCTAATAACACTCATCAAGTCTTTTGTTGCTACCATATCTTCCCCTGTTACCTCTAAGTAGATAACCGCTAATTTTTTGTAATTTAATATTCCTTCTAACATCCCCTCATTTGTTTTTATATGGGTCGCTAACTTTTTTTTCTCAATTTCTTTTCCTAGTAACATTAATATTTTATCGTCTTGAACTTTTTCTACTCTCTTCCAAAATTCTTTTTCTGCGATTTTTTTATAGCAATTTTTTTTAAGTTGCTTATTTTCTTTTTTTTGTTCAAAATATCTGAATATGATAATTACAATAGCAATGATAAGAACTCCCCACAAAGCTACTCGCATTGTAGAGGACTTCCACACTATTACTAACGATAAAAAAGTAAACAATACAGTATTTTGAAATAAACAACTTGCTGAGGAAACACAGGTACTCTGTCTTCTATAATATTCCTTTAATAGCTTTTGTTCTTGCCTTTTACCCCAACTGGTTTTTATCTTTTTAACAATATCTGTATATGGCACAGTGATCACCCCTACCTAAAGTCTTACCAGAAAATTGATTTCTAAACATTAGGTTGATACAGCAAAGGATAAAGTGATACTTCGCAATTTCAATAATATAACTAAAGACAATAATGATTATAGCACGTTACTGTATATGTAATAACAGGTATTTTTTAGGAGCTGTTTTAATGATATTTTTATTTGCTTTTACATAACTTTTTTCAAAAAAATGAACTCCCAAATTAAAGGAGTTCATTTTTTTGTATTTTATACTAAAGTTTACCTAATCTTTTGTTGAAATTTTTACACCGACATAATGTAAGCAGCATATCCACCACTTAATACATATACATTATATCCTTTTTGTATAAGAACCCTATACGCAAAATAAGCACGTTTCCCAGCACTACTGTATAGCACAATTTTTTTATCTTTATCTAATTCCTGATAACGAGTTCTTAACTCATCCTCGGGAATCAGGACTGAGCCTTCAATGGCTCCTGCTTCATTTTCTCCACGTGTACGACAATCCACAACTTGGATATCTTCATTTACTCTAATTTCTTTTAAATGAGCTGGGGTAATATGTCTTGCCTCACCCCTAATAATATTAGCTGCAACCATACCCGTAACATTAATAGGATCTTTGGGTGATGCAAAAGGAGGTGCATAGGCAAGGTCTAAATTTTCAAGATCAAAAACAGTAAGATGTGCAAATATTGCTGTTGCCATTACATCAATTCTCTTATCCACACCTTTCCAACTCCACCCAACAATCTGTGCTCCTAAAATCCTTCCCGTATGTTTTTCGGCAATAATTTTAATTATCATTTTTTTAGCGCCAGGATAATAAGTAGAATGATTAAATGTTGGTATATACGCTACATAATAATTCATGTTAGAATTTTTTGCCTCTTTTTCTCCAATACCAGTACGAGCTACCGCAAAATTTCCCACTTTAAGAATAGATGTACCTAACACACCCTTAAAAAGGAGTTTCCCTCCTGCTGCATTAGCTCCTGCTACCCTTCCCTGCTTACTTGCACTCCCAGCCAAAGGAATCCTTACAACATCACCAGAAACAAGATGAACAGATTCTACAATATCACCAGCAGCGTAAATATCAGGCTCACTTGTTTGCATTGTTGCGTCTACCACTACCCCACCTACTGTACCTACCTTTAATCCTGCTTTATGAGCCAATTCTAATTGTGGTCTTACTCCTGCAGACATAATCACCATTTCTGCCTTTATTGGTGTTCCATCATCCAAGATTACTCCCTCAACTTTTTTCTTGCCCTGAATCGAAATTAAACTCCTACCTAACGCAATTTGTGCCCCTCTTTCTTTCAGATGTGCTTCCAAAGGAAGAGAAAACTCAGGATCAAAGCTTGTAATTAATTGAGGATTTCTGTCAACAACTGTAGTCTTAATACCTTTTTTTATTAATGCTTCAGCTGTTTCCAAGCCAATGAAACCGCCACCTAAAATGACCGCTGATGAAATACCTCCATTTAAGTTCTCTGCAATTGCTTCCACATCATTTACTGTAAAAACGGTATGAACTCCCTCTAAATCTATCCCTTCAATAGGAAGTTTTACCGGTTTGCCACCTGTTGCAAGAATTAATTTATCATAAGTTTCTTTAACAACCCCACTCGGAGATTTCACAGTTACTACTTTAGCCTTATTATCAATATCTATTACTTCATTATTAATTCGCACATCAATATTATAGCGTTTACGAAAAAGCTCTGGAGCTATTATAAGTAAACTACTTTTTTCAAGAATATCTCCGCCTACATAATACGGTAATCCACAGTTAGCAAATGATACATAATTCCCCTTTTCAAAAATAATAATTTCTGCATCTTCATTAACTCTACGAGCCTTTGTCGCAGCTGATGCACCCGCTGCTACTCCTCCAACAACAACGATTTTCAAATCACTACATCCTTTCTCAATTTGTTGATTTTGTTAATAATTATTCGTTTATTTTAGAAATTTTTTGCCAATAAAAAACATTCGCAAGCTGCTTTTATCGACCTGTCTATTTTTATTCTACTTATTTTAAATGTTTCCTTCTTTGTGAATTTATTATCTTAATAAAAATACATTTAATGTATTTTGGAAATTTCATATTTCTATTTTCTAAAAAAAAGAACTCTTTCGAGTTCCATTAATCCATAAATTCAAACTCCCAACCATTAATACTAACAGTGTCCCCATTTTTTGCTCCTTTTGCACGTAACTCCTTTTCAACACCTATTTTTCGCAAAATTAATAAAAACCTATCCATGTTAGCTTCATTGGCTACATTAAATTTATTTAACAACCGTTCGATATCAGGTCCAACAACCTGCCAAACTCCTTCTATAAATTCAACTTCGTAAGGCTCTTTTTCTTCAACTTTAACTAACCTCATTCCTTCTTCTTTGAGCGTAAATGATGTTACTGGTATTTCCTCCAATAATTTCTCCGCATGAAACATTAATTCTTTTAATCCCTTACCCGTAACTGCTGATACAGCATAAATTTCATATTCATTTTTAAATTCCTTTTTCAATCTCTCTAGATTTTCTTTAGCACCTGGCAAATCTATTTTATTAGCTACAATTACCTGAGGACGAGTTTCTAAATTTGAATTATAATTTTTTAATTCATTATTAATTAAAATAAAATCTTTTAAGGGATCTCTTCCTTCAGAACCGGATATATCAAGGACATGCAAAAGAACACGTGTGCGCTCTACATGTCTAAGAAAACGATGTCCCAGCCCCACCACTTCACTAGCTCCCTCCACTAAGCCTGGTATGTCAACCAGCACAAAACTTTTTCCTTCTTCTAGGCTAACCATCCCTAAATTGGGAGCTATTGTTGTAAAATGATAATTAGCTATTTTAGGCTTTGCTGCAGATACATGCGATATAATAGTGGACTTGCCTACATTAGGAAATCCTATCAATCCTACATCAGCCAATAATTTTAATTCCAATTCAAGCCACTTTTCTTCTCCTAAATTCCCATTTTCCGCTATTCGAGGTGCTCTATTTACTGAAGAAGAAAAACGCGCATTACCTTTTCCACCTCGTCCACCCTTTCCCGCAACAAACCGCTGACCATGACTCACCATATCAACTAATATCTCATCTGTGCCAGCCAATTTAATCAGTGTTCCGACTGGAACCTTCACTATCAAATCCGGATTATCCTTCCCATGCATATTCTTTGTCTTGCCGTTTTCTCCTCTTTCTGCTTTAAATTGCTTCTTAAAACGAAAATCCAGTAAAGTACGAATTCCTTCATCCGCCTCTAAAATTACACTTCCACCCTTACCACCATCGCCACCGGATGGTCCACCTTCAGGAACATATTTCTCACGGCGAAAAGACACCATCCCATTTCCGCCATCGCCACCCTTTACGTACACCTTTGCGTAATCATAAAACATATTTTCACCAAACCTTTTGTCAATAATTCTTTTAATATAATACCCATCTAATTTAATACAACTTACCTATTTTTTTATTATAAATTTTATTTCATCATTTGTATAGCTTTCTATACATACCACAAAAATTTTTGAATCTAACTTGAAATCTTTTAAGCCTTTAATTATTTTCTCTGACCCCTTGCAAAGCAATATTATATTTGGAGTATTATTATCAAATTTAAGTACAGAAAACATTTCACTGCTTATTAAACCTTTACGTACAAAGTATAATAACTGCATTAATACTTTTGTTAACTCTTCATCTTCTTCTTCCCAAATATCCCAATTCTCATCTATATGGACTTCAAAACTATTTTGTTCAAAACCAAGAGAAGATATATACCAAATCAAAAAACTATGTAAATATGGTAACCTGATTCTTTCCATAGCGCTAACGCGTTGGAAACCTTCCACTGCTTTAACCGAATGTTCTTCAGCTTTTTTGACGTTCCCCATTTGCAAATACCCATATATAATCTGAATGTGGTTCGTAAAATCATGTCTCATCACTTTTTGACAATCCAACATTTTTTTTATCAAATCATCTTGCATGTTATTCACATCCCTAATACAACAACATTATGTACATAAAATTACTCTTTGTAAAATAATGATTCTTGGTAAAAAATAGTTGCGTATATGTCTAATATGTACAATGATTTCTACTTGTATATTCAAATATCCTTCTACAAAATAAAAGTTAGTTGGATAAAAGAAAAACCCCGGAAAATTGCCGGGGTCTAATTACTACATAGCTATCTGAGAATAAACACTAACTTTCTTCTTATCCTTACCTTTTCGTTCATATTTCACATATCCATCAATAAGGGCAAATAATGTATCATCTTTACCTAAGCCAACATTATTACCAGGATGAATTTTCGTGCCCCTTTGTCTCACTAATATACTACCAGCATTAACCATTTGACCACCAAACCGCTTTACTCCAAGACGCTGAGCCGCACTATCCCTACCATTACGAGAACTACCTACACCCTTTTTATGTGCAAATAATTGTAAATTTATCTTGAGCAGCATTAAACACACCTCCTCCTGCCAACTTTTAGATACTGTTCATAACTCTCTTCTATATTTTTAAGTCCTATTTCCATAGTACCTATGATTACCTGAGCATTCTGCATATCTTTAGGTGACACAATATCAGGCAACCAACACTCCAAATAGCCATCTTCATTTATCTTCCATAAAGGCTTAACTGTCATAAAAGCATCCAATCCAAGAATCGCAGTTTGAGACAACGCAGAAACGCTAGCACAAACCAAATCCTCACCTTTAGGTGCAAATTTCGCATGACCCTTTACTACAAATCCTCTAACATTATCATCGTCATAGAATAGCTCTACATTTATCATTCCAAATTATCCGTTAACAGCTATTGTTTCTACTGATACCTTTGTGAAGGGTTGACGATGACCACGCATTTTACGATACTTTTTTTTAGGCTTATACTTAAAAATCAAAACCTTTTTATCTTTACCATGCTCTAAAACCTTCAATACAACTTTAGCACCTTCAAGAAAAGGTTTCCCAATAGAAACTTTTTCTTCATCCACGATAGCTAAAACTTCAGTAACTTCTGCCGTTTCGCCTTCCTGAATATTCAACTTCTCAATGTTGAGAATATCCCCTTCTTGAACCTTGTATTGTTTTCCGCCTGTTTCAATCACTGCATACATTTTTCTACACCTCCCTGACCTATTCTCGCCATCCCAAGGCAGCTATCAGCTTTTATTTAGCCCGAGTTGAGCGGTTTGGCAGGCACACAACGCCTACAATAAAGGAGATTACCACACAATCCGTATGTTGTCAAGAAGGAAAATCACGGGGACAGAAAATCACGGGGACAGGTACCTTGATTTACGCTTTTAACGCTAAACTATAATTAACACCTGTAATCCTTGCTATTTGCCTTATTGATACGCCCTTAATACCTTTTATCTTCTTTACTATTTCGTCTCTTTTCTCTTTTTCAAAGCCTTGTATCTCACTGACTCTTTTTACTCCCGTAATACTTTTAATCAGCTTTCTTGCTTCAGTATCATTAATTTTTTTGCTTACTTCGTATTCTAAGCATTTATCTTCATTTTTTTCGTTGCTAAAAACAATAAATCTTGGGATAGCAACCATTTTATCTTCCGAAAAAATTTCTAGTGCTAAGTCAACATCAACTATTTTACCTGCATTTAAATATTCGTTATAGCTACTCCATTTGTATTCTTCAAGCTTTTTTATCATATTTGCTTTTCTCGGATTTTGATGTATATACCTTAATACTGTTAAAAAATAGCTATCATCTTCAACTGTTTCACTTTTAAATCTCTCTTGAAAAAGATGTCCATATCTACAATACTTCCTATTATAGTAATACACATAGCTTGAACTTATCCTTTTTATAATTTGCGAAATATCTTCTTGTACTTCTTTCATTAATAGGTGGACATGGTTACTCATTAAGCAATATGCATAAATTTTACATCCACTTTTTTCTTTATATATCGCAAGTGTTTTAATGAACTTTTGTCGATCTTGATCATCTTCAAATAAGTCTTGTTGATTGATTCCTCTAAACATTACATGGTATATTCCGCTCTCGCTTTTTTCTCTTGCTGTTCTAGCCATTTTCTCACCCCAAAAGCATTATACCATATTTTCATTAAGAATCAAGGTACCTGTCCCCGTTTTTTCGTTTTTTCCCTCGTTTTTGGGTTTAATATCGTACTCCCAAATATGATTCTTTTCTTTTTCTATTATAGTTATTTTTTTGCCTATTTTTGTTTCCAATTTGCTTTGTTCACTACCCCCTACCCCAATAATTAATGCAACTACCTGGGGACTTGCTTCTATCACAATGGTATCAGCCGCGGTACGAGCAGCTACCTTCTCTAACTGCTTTTTTAGACTAATATAAACAGTTTGTTCCGATACTACCCTGCCTTTACCTTCACAATAAGGACAAATTCTTTCTAACGTATTAGAAAGAGACTGTCTCACTTTTTTTCTAGTCATCTCTACTAAGCCGAGAGAAGTAATACCTAAAATATTAGCCTTGATTTTATCCTTTCTTAACTCTTCCTCTAAAACAGCTAACACCTTATCCCTATGTTCTCCCTCCATCATATCAATAAAATCTATAATAATAATTCCGCCTATATTTCTTAATCTCAACTGCCTAGCAATTTCCTTAGCAGCTTCACAATTAGTAAACACAACTGTTTCCTCTAAATTGTTTTTGCCCACAAATTTGCCTGTATTTACATCAATGGCAGTCAAGGCTTCTGTTTCGTCTATTATTACATAGCCCCCGCTTTTGAGCCAAACTTTTCTTTTTAAGGCCTTAGCCAACTCCTGATCTACAGAATGTTTTTCAAAAAGATTTGTATTGTCATTTAAAAAAACTTTGCTCTTTAAATCGCTATTGGTCACATCTAAATAATCTATTACTTTTTCCATAGTGTTACGAGAATTAACACTTAATTTTTTAACATCCTCGCTAAATAAATCTCTTAATATCCTTTGAACAAGCTCGACGTCCTTATATACAAGAACTGAACCTGAAGTATTCTTCACACGTTGCATTATTCTAATCCACATTTTTTGGAGATTCTCTATATCTTCTTTAATATCATTTTCCAGTACATTTTCCGCAACTGTTCGCACAATTATTCCCATCTCTTTGGGTTTCAATTGTTCTGCTATTTCTTTCAAGCGTTCCCTTTCTATATCACCCTGTATACGCCTAGAAATTCCGATATAATCAACATTAGGCATAAGCACAACATATCTTCCGGGTAAAGTAATTTTCGTAGTGACACGAGCCCCTTTTGTTCCAACCGGCTCTTTTGCTATTTGCACTAAAATTTCTTGTCCTTCTTTCACAATGTCACTAATATTCAGCTGATCATTCTCTTGATTGTTTAAAAATGAATTTCCTCTTTGACATAATACATTAACAAGTGCATCCCCAGCATATAAAAAAGCGTTCTTTTCCAGTCCAATATCTACAAAAGCTGCCTGCATTCCAGGAAGAACGTTTCTTATAACACCTTTATATATATTACCTACTAGCCTTTCGTTCAAATCACGTTCTACATAAATTTCTACTAAATTTCCATCTTCTAAAACAGCAACTTTTGTTTCATCGTCAGCTTCTTGTACCAATATTTCCTTATTCATAATGTCACTCCTCACACATACCTATCCCGAAAACATGATACATATTTCAGTTCCTTTATAGTATCTCCCAAATAACACTATCCTTAAGATATTTCCAAAGGATTTTTGATTTCATTATTATTAAGTATATACAAACCTAACCTATGTATATTTAAATTATCCCCTAAAATAGCTGGGCTTAATTCCCTTTGCATTTTTACCACTTCTGTTGGCTTCACATTTCCTTGACTTCCTGCCTGAACATCCATTTCCAAATATAATTTATCATCTTTAACCGTACCTTCTAAACGAAAAAGACCCGGTCTAATATCAACTTGACGTTCCCCTCTTTTGCTTCTACGAAAAACACAATAAGATGTCTGAGAAATTACCCGGGAAATGATAAAATCCACTTCTTTTTGGGAAACTAACTCTACCAGAGATATAGCCACTCTATACCGAGCCATATTTATCAATGCCATCAAACTATCTTTTCTCTTTGTGATAGCAATACTCTCTAATATCTTTATTCCCGACGGAAGTGCCATATTTAAACGTTTCTGCACTTCTTGTATCGGAATATTTTCCCTAAGTTGCACATCAAGATATTCTCCTTCACTTGTAACCCCTACAGCGAGAGCAGACGCAAATGATACACGAGGATGAGGATTAAATCCCTCTGAAAAAGCCAATGGCAAATTAGCACGACGAAATGCTCTTTCCATTAACCTCATTAGATCTAAATGCGACAGAAAACATCCTTCTTCCTCCAAACTATATTTTAAACATAACCGCATATCCATTACTCACCTTTCCTTAAAACCAACGAAACATCTAAATCCTGACAAACGCCACAACTTGAACAAGAATCGAACCTACAATCACCAGTAGTTACTCCGCTATAGGCTTTATTCCTTTCACTCCATAGGAATCCTTTTTTTACTCCAGCATCAATATGATCCCAGGGAAGAGCATCTTCATAGTTTAAGGGAACATTAGCAATGTCCTCAGGTACAATGCCTACAGCTTCAAAAGCCTCTCGCCAAATATTATAGTGAAAATACTCCGACCAACTGTCAAAACGACAGCCACGCTTCCATGCCTCCAATAGTACTTGACCTAAGCTACGACCTCCCTTGGCAAAAACAGCCTCCAAAAAACTCAAATTGGACTCATGATACTTAAAAGAGATTCTTCTATCTTTTATTTTATTCCGCAAATATAACTGTTTATCCCTTAAAACTTCCATCGTATCTTGCGCCTCCCACTGAAATGGCGTATGTGGTTTAGGAACAAAAGAAGAAACACTTACCGTCAGAGTTGGTCTTCTGTTACTACCCTTTTCCTTTAAAATTTTTGTACCCCTACTTAATACTTTATGGGCAAGTTCTACAATACCATCCAAATCCTCATAAGTTTCTGTAGGAAGCCCCAGCATAAAATACAATTTGATCTGTATCCAACCTTCTCCAAAAACTGCTTCTGCAACCTCCATCAAATTTTCTTCTGTTACGTTCTTGTTAATCACATCCCGTAATCGCTGAGTTCCAGCCTCAGGGGCAAAAGTAAGCCCTGTTTTTCTAACCTTCTGTACTTCTTTCGCTAAATCAACTGAGAAAGAATCTACACGTAAAGAAGGTAATGACACACCAATATTTTTCTTTTCAAAGCTACCCAATATCTCCTTTACCAAAGATTCCACACAAGTATAATCACCCGTACTTAGTGAAGTTAATGATATTTCATTATGTCCAGTATTTTCACTTAGCTTTTCACCCTGTTCTAATAATACTTTGGGACTTCGTTCCCTAACCGGTCTATAAATCATCCCTGCCTGACAAAAGCGGCACCCTCTTGTACACCCTCTTAGAACTTCCACCATCATTCTATCATGAACAATTTCTATGTAAGGAACAATAGGCTTCAGAGGAAAATAAGCCTTGTCAATATCCTGAACTACTCTTTTTACTATCTTCGAAGGTATACTAGGCATTTTCGCTTTTATTCCTTTGTATTTACCCTTTTCATCATATAACGCTTCATAACATGACGGTACATATACTCCCTTAATTTGTGCTAGCTCTTTCAGCAACTCCTTCTTCTCTTGTCTACCTTGCCTTTGCTCCCGATGTTTTACCATAACATCGAATATTTCCAAAGTAACTTCTTCTCCTTCTCCGATGACAAAAAAATCTATAAAATCCACTAGTGGTTCAGGATTACACGTACAAGGTCCTCCTGCCATAATAAGAGGATACTCATCCCCCCTCTCCGACGCTTTTAGAGGAATCCCTCCCAAATCTAAAATATTAAGGATATTGGTATAACTCATCTCATACTGCAAAGTAAAACCAATACAATCGAAATCTGCTATTGGTCTTAGAGACTCTAAACTAAAGAGTGGTATCCCCCTACTTCTTAGTTCTTCTTCCATATCTGTCCACGGAGAAAATACTCGTTCCATCAAATAATCAGGTTCCTCATTAACAACCCCATAAATTATTTTTAGACCTAAATGTGACATCCCTATTTCATATACATCAGGGAACGCAAAAAGGGTACGCAGCTTAACCTTGTCCCAATCTTTTTTTACCGCATTATACTCATTTCCCAAATAACGAAGGGGCTTTGTAACCTTTAATAAAATATCTTCTTCCAACACTTGCTTTAATTGCTTCAATTAATGATTCCTCCTAATTTTAAACACGACTACATCGTCTAATATACATTATTTTCATCAAACTAAGCAAGAATTCCTTTATAATATTTGATTATTTTAATTTAGATAATCATATCTTATTTTCTTTTGGTATAAAATATTTTGTTGGATCTGTAGACTGTCCTTTTATTAAAATACTGAAAAATAACTGGTTGAACTCACTTTCCCCTGTTTTACCAACTTTAGCGATAACCTGTCCTGTGCTTATTTCATCGTTAAGATTAACGAGTATCTCTTTGCAATAAGCATATCTTGTAACTATTTCCTCTTCGCTGCTAATATCTATTACCCTGCCCAATTTCTCTTCATTCGCTATACGACTCACTATTCCAGCCAAAGTAGCTCTCACTGGAGTTCCCTCCCGGGCAATTATTGTTATTCCTTCGTGGAAAACACGAGACTGATCAGGTTTTACTATCCATCCATATGGTATTCCAATCTGTCCTGAAACAGGTATTATCAAGGGCTCCGAAATAGTTGGCATTTCAACAGCTTTAAATGCAGCTCTTTCTAAAGTGTCACCCCAAATACCTACACTTGTAAAGAAATTTATTACCGGTTCTATGTCATAATCAGATGTAAACCAATTTCTAATATTATCTTGTGTCTTCACCATCGTTGGTGGTTCAAACTGGAAAATACCCCACACCATAAAAAATACAAACAAAGATGCAATACATTGGCACAGTATTTTGCTTAGAAAACTCCTTTTTTTACGTTCTTTCCCTAATGAAATCAATTTATGTGTATTACCCCAAGAAAGATTCTTTCCCACTGGTTTCCATAAAATTCCCATGTGCTTTTCCCCTACCTTATCCTTATTGTTTACTAAAATATATTGTCCACACGAGAAAAATATGACAAGACAACGAACTTATATTGACTTACTAACACATTTTCAGCTAAAATTAGTTGAATTGGAGGTGCTACTCGTGTCTAAATTTTTGACTGCAATAAAAGAGACAATACTTTTGGGTGATGGAGCTATGGGAACTATGCTTGTGAAGGAAGGGTTACCAGCGGGATATAATCCAGAACTTTGGATGCTTTCTAATCCCGAAAAAGTTAAAAATATACATAAGGCATACCTTAATGCCGGTTCTCAAATAATCCAAACCAATACTTTTGGTGCTAATCGTCTAAAACTCAAAGAATATAACGCTACCACTAAAGTAAAAGAGCTTAATATAACCGCTACACGTTTAGTCAAAGAAGTTGTCGGTAATAATGCCTTTATTGCTGGGATTGTGGGGCCTACAGGACATTTCCCTGCCCCTTTGGGCGAATACACTTGGTTACAACTTGTTGATATTTTTCGTGAGCAAGTTGAAGCTCTTCAAGAGGGAGGCGCCGATTTTATCTTTCTTGAAACCTTTTCTGACTTAGGAGAAGCTCGTGCTGCCCTTTTCGCTGCCAAGAATTATACCTCCCTGCCTGTAGCCTGCTCGCTCACCTATACCGATGGGCATACCTTAACAGGTACAGCACCAAAAACCGCTTCTGTCGTCCTTGAAGCTATGGGCGCAGATATTATTGGAGCCAATTGTTCTACTGGTGCCAAAGAATTGTTACCAATCATGGAAGCATACAGAAATACCACCAATCTCCCTCTATTAGTTGAGCCTAACGCCGGAATGCCTGAATTAGTCAATGGCAAAACAGTTTATCATGAAACCCCTCAAGCTATGTCCAATTATATAAACTCTTTTGTCCATTTAGGGGTAAAGCTAATAGGGGCTTGTTGCGGCAGTACTCCGGATCATATTCGAGCAATGGCTGAAAAACTCCAAGAAGAGGAATTCCCTTTTATTAAAAAAATTGTTTTTCCCACACGACTAGCGAGCAGAACAAAAACTGTATCTCTCGGAATAGGTGAACTACCCCAACTTATAGGAGAACGAATTAATCCCACCGCCAGAAAAATAATTTCTCGTGCTTTTCATGAAAATAATTGGGATACAATACTTCAAGAAGGCTATGCTCAAGTGGAAAAAGGAGCTCATCTCTTGGATTTAAATGTTGGTGTACCAGGACTTGATGAGGGCAAGCTTCTTGCACAAGGTGTTCGACAACTACAAATGTCCTTGGATGTACCTCTTGTTTTAGACTGTACAAACCCTGAAGCCTTAGAAAAAGGTCTTCAAGAATACCAAGGAAAAGCACTTATTAACTCCGTGAATGGCGAAAGCAAGAGTCTTGAAAACATTTTGCCTCTAGCGAAAAAGTATGGTGCAGCAGTCTTAGGACTTACTTTAGATGATCAAGGTATCCCTGAAAAAGCAGAAGATAGATTGAAAATTGCTGAAAGAATAGTCAATCGAGCCTTAGAAGCAGGACTTTCTAAAAAGGATGTCATTATAGACTGCTTAGTTATGGCTGCTGCCACCAATCCAATCCTCTCTCTGGAAACTATTCGTGCTATTGAGCTAGTAAAAAAGCAATTGGGAGTGTGTTGTGTTTTAGGTCTAAGTAATGTTTCTCACGGTTTACCACAACGTTCTTGGCTTAATAACACCTTCTTATCCTTAGCATTAGGCGCCGGACTTGACGCTGCTATTGCAAACCCTAACGACTCACGAATAAGTGAAACGATGGCCTCCTGTGCATTTCTAACAGGTCGTGATCCAAGTGCACAAAATTATCTGCAAGCAACCGGTAAAATTCTTGTTACATCAACTAATACAAACCGTCCAGATCATAATAAACCAGTTTCCTTTCAAACTCTCCATGAATATATTTTACAAGGTCAAAAAGAACCTCTCGTACCTCTTCTTGAAAAACTTCTTAAGAAGGAAGAACCTCTTGCAATCATTAACCAAGGCATCATCCCCTCTTTAGAAAAGGTTGGAGATTTATTTGCACAAGGTAATGTTTTTTTGCCCCAACTAATGTTATCCGGTGAAGCTGTGAAAATTGCCTTTGCTTACCTTAAAAAATTCATTCCTGCCTCTACCACGGAGGAAAAAGGCACTATTGTTGTAGGTACCGTCAAAGGAGATGTTCACGATATTGGAAAAAACATTGTCAAAGCCTTATTAGAAAATCATGGATACAACGTTGTCGATTTAGGAAAGAATGTACCAGCAGCAACTTTCGTAGAAACAGCAAAAAAAGAACATGCTCAAATAATTGGTTTAAGTGCCCTTATGACTACTACCATGGTGGAAATGGATACCATTATCAAACAGGTTCGGAAGGAAAATTTACCGCTGAAAATCATTGTCGGTGGTGCCGTTGTCACAGAAGATTATGCTAAGCAAATCGGAGCTGACGGCTATGGTAAGGATGCTGTCGCCGCAGTGAAAATTGTTCAAAAACTATTAAATAGCTCTAAGCTATTAAGGAATGATTGAAATGCCATTTTTTAAAATTCCATTACACATAAAAAAACAAGATGTCTTGCCTTTTTTGGGTATTACTACAGCTCCTTCACCACAGGAAGAAAATTTGATTGATATTTGCCTACATGAAATCAAGCAAAAGGCTCATCCCGTTGGCATCTGGAAAACATATGAAATAAAAAAATTTGAACCAAATAAAATCATATTGGAAAATTGCTCCCTTATTTTAGAAGGTGACAACGCATCTGAACATTTCAAAACATGTGAAAAGATTACCCTACTAGCATCAACGCTTGGTAATGAAATAGATATATTTCTTCAATCTTTGGGTCAAGAAAATCCTGCACATGCACTTGTCTTTGATGGTATTGCCTCAGCTGCTATTGAAACCTTTACAGAACAAATGGATACTTACCTCTCCAGTGACATAAGGCATAAAGGATATTTCCCAACCGCACGTTTCAGCCCAGGCTACGGTGATTGGCCACTTAAATGGCAAAAAGAATTTTTGGAAAACATAGGTGGAGCAGAAATCAATCTCACAACTACCCCCCATTTCTTACTGCAACCCATTAAATCTGTCACAGCTGCCCTAGGGTGGAGTAAAATACCAGTTGAAAGAAGCTATACATCAACAAATCAAGCCACTAAGCCTTGCCGAAATTCGAAGGCTTGTAAGTATTGCAAACTAGCTCCTTTTTGTTCTTCTAAAAAACACTAATACATGCTCAAAAGAGGTCTTTGCAACAATATATAGAAAAACCTGTCTGAGACTGTTTTACTTAAAAATGAACTTAAAACTTCCTAGCTAACACAAATGTTGAAACATTTTATATACAAATTAATAAACGATTTATGTAAAAGATAACCTTGCATTCATGGTTAAATTACTGCTAAAATAAAGTGAAAGTTAGTTGAACCATTCTAGAAGCTTAGTGAAAATTAGCTTCTAGAATGAATTTGGTTAAATATAGAAAATATACTGTTTAGTAAACTTAAAAAAGGAGTTGTTGTTTTTGTCAAATTTTTCTAAAGCAGATATTATGCGTCTCATATCTGAGAATAATGTTAGATTTATTAGACTTCAATTTACAGACATCATGGGAATACCAAAAAATGTTTCCATTACAGTGGATCAACTGGAAAAAGCACTAAATAACGAAGTTATGTTTGATGGATCCTCAATTGAAGGATTTGTGAGAATTGAAGAATCGGACATGTATCTCCATCCCGATCCCAATACTTTTGTTATTTATCCTTGGCGTTCATCCGAAGAGGGAGCTATTGCACGACTTATTTGCGATATATATAAATCAGATGGAACCCCTTTTGAAGGAGATCCTCGCTATGTATTGCGTAGAGCTTTGAAAGTTGCTTCCGATATGGGATATTCTTTCAATGTAGGTCCTGAGGCTGAATTTTTTTTATTTCATACTGCACCTGACGGATCTCCCACAACTAATACTCATGATAAAGCCGGATATTTTGATCTTTCCCCCATTGACTTAGGAGAAAACGCACGAAGAGATATGGTTTTAACCTTAGAAAAATTCGGATTTGAAATTGAAGCTTCTCACCATGAAGTTGCTCCTGGTCAACATGAAATAGATTTTAAATACTCTGATGCTTTAGATATTGCAGATAAAATTATTACATTTAAGATGGTCGTAAAAATTGTTGCCCAACGTCATGGGCTTCATGCCACCTTTATGGCAAAGCCTATTTTTGGAGAAGCCGGTAACGGTATGCATATGAATCAATCTCTTTTTAAAAATGATGAAAATGCTTTTTGTGATCCTAGTAGCCCTGATGGTCTAAGTCAAGAAGCATTATACTATGTGGCTGGAATTTTAAAGCATGCCAAAGCTTTAACAGCTATCACAAATCCTACCGTAAATTCATATAAACGTCTTGTCCCAGGTTATGAGGCTCCTGTTTATATGGCATGGTCTGCTCAAAACAGAAGCCCTCTTGTCCGCATTCCAGCCAAAAGAGGACTTTCCACAAGAATAGAATTAAGAGATCCTGATCCAACTTGCAACCCATACTTTGCCCTTGCTTGTGCCTTAATGGCAGGACTTGATGGCATTAAAAACAAAATTCAGCCACCTGCTCCCTGTAACCGTAATATCTTTGAAATGACAGCACTTGAAAGAAAAGAATTAGGAATAGATACATTACCCGGTACTCTTCAGGAATCACTTAATGCCCTAAAAGCAGACAAGCTCGTAAAAGATGCTTTAGGTTCTCACGTTTTGAATTGCTATCTAGAAGCAAAACAACACGAATGGAATGAATATAGCACTATCGTTCATCAATGGGAAATAGATAGATATTTATCTGTGTACTAACACAACATTCCACCATAATAAAACAATATATACCGAATTTACGAAGGAACGCCCCGGCTTTATGAAGAAGTTTTGTTATATATAACGAAACTAAAAAATAAAGGGGCGTTTTTAATTATGAAATTTGAATTGAACTTTACTAATAAAATTGTATGCGTGACAGGTGCAGGGCGAGGTATTGGAAAAAGCATAGCCTTAGGATTCGGGTCATTAGGAGCACATGTTTTTTTAGTAAGCCGTAATATGAACCAGCTTCAAGAAACAGCACAAGAAATTATTCAAGCAGGTGGAGAGGCGAGCCCCCTTGTCTGTGATTTATCTAAAGTTGATGAAATAAATAAATTAGTAACTGGGATCAAAAAAATATCCCCTAAATTAGATATTTTAGTTAACAACCACGGTGCTAATATTAAACTACCCAGTGAAACATATAATGAAGAAGATTGGGATCTAACTCTCGATACAAATTTGAAATCATATTTCTTTTTAGCAACTGCTGTCGCCAGAGAATTCATGATCCCCCAACAATCTGGTAAAATAATTAGCCTGGCGTCCATAGGCGGACTTACTGCCATCGTAAAATCTGCTGCCTACTGTTCTAGCAAAGGCGGTGTTATCCAAATGACAAAAGTTCTTGCCTGTGAATGGGCTAAACACAATATACAAGTAAACGCTGTTGGCCCTGCTTACATCAAAACACAACTAGTTAAAGAAACCTTGAAAAACAAAGATTTTGTCAAGAGTCTTATGTCTAGGATACCCGCCGGTCGTTGTGGTGAACCATCAGAAGTTGCAGGAGGTGTGCTTTTCCTCGCCTCAGATTTAGCCAACTACATTACAGGACATACCCTTATGATTGATGGAGGTTTTTCCTCTTTTGGTATTTAAAATTAAGTACTATACCTTTGAAAATCAGGTGCGAGCTTCTGCTCATACCTGATTTTTTTCTTATCGGCATAGGATTTTTATATAGTAAACTACTCCACAGGGAGCATATCAGCAATTACCAGTATTTTTGCTAATATTTCTTCTCCCCTCTTATTTACCGCCGCAAAATCCATTGCCTTAATATATTTTTTTTCCAAATCATCATGTGATTCCTTAGCTGATTTTAATCTGCTCCATGCCAGTTCTCTCAAATGGGATATGCGTTTTTTACAATCTTTTATTTCTCGTTTATATTTTTTAATAATATCTGTATAAACAAATTCATCACAGTTAAATTCTTGATAAATTTCTAATCCAACAACACTAGTAGCTTCAAATTCCAGCGGCTCATTTATTCTTAAAAAAGCAACCTCTATATCCGGAAAACAAACAAGCTCAATTTTATTTGGATCAAAAGGGCAATGGTATAATTCACAATTCAAACCTCTATCCGTTCCAAAGTGATAGATGCTTCTCAAGATTTTTTCCTTGCAGGCTCCTTGTTGACCTTTCAATAAATAAAGTTTTTTTACCTTTTGAAGTATTGTATCAAGATGATTCACATATCCACCTGGAGTATTTGCACTAGCAAAAAGATTGCGTACCTCTGGCTTTCTGTTAAATTGCGGACTACTGCTTCTGAATAAAGTATTAATTATTTCATAAATTAATTTATTAACCTTAGCCCAATCAGTAGCTTCTTTAAAGTAACCTTCTAACTCATCACTAGCTACTTTAGCCTCTTTTAAGTAGCTGTACACCATTTTATACTTACTTGAAATATTATTAATATAATCTTCTATCTCATCCTTAGCCTCGACCAAGATTTTTTCGTCCCAATATTCACCAAGATTTATTATCTCATCAACAGCACCAGGAATTTTGGGATCCACTACATGCGGAGCTGTCCCATCTACAACAGCGACACCCAATGTGGGAATAGCAACTCCATCCAAAGAATCATTATCCGATGAACAACAATGATATTCCACATCAAATCCTTTTTCTACGAGTACCATTCCTGTTTTTTTCATTAACCTTGACTTCCCTACCCCAGGTCCTCCTTTTAAAATAAATATTTTATTTGCTTTTCCTTGAATAATATTGTCATAAAATGAATAAAAACCATAGCAGGTATTATTACCTGGAAACACTTTTTTGATCTTTCCTTTTGTCATAATTAATCACCCTTTTTTTAACTTCATTCAACTGGAATCTGAATGTTCCTTTACACCATGATACATACTTTTATATTTATGTATTTTAATATGCTTTTGTGACGGAATCAGACGGGGTCAAGACGGGGTCAGACTTTTATAATTTTATAACTCAATATTCTGAAACATAAGTTCATATCTTCCCAAATATCCCTCTCTAAGTCTGTTATATACATCATATAAACAAATTATCAGAACGTCTATACCATACAACTAATAAAAATATAGGCAAGATTAAAGCAATAACCAAAGTTAATTTCCACTGAATAGTAACTAAGATACTTAGTGATCCTATTATTGTCAAGGTGGATATAAAAACATCTTCAGGACCATGATGAGCAAGCTCAGTTATATCAAATAAATCTGCTGTCAATCTACTCATTAGTTGACCTGTACGGTTTTTATCAAAGTATCCATAAGACAATTCCTGCATATGTTGAAATAAATCGCTTCTTATATCTGCTTCTACTAATACACCAAAAGAGTGACCATAGTAGGTTATTATATAGTAGAAAAAAGCTCTTAATGTATAGGCAATTAGCATAATCACCATAATAGTTATAAAAGTTTTATAAGCATTAATGGGTAGTAGCTCATATAGAGAATAACGAGTTATTGCTGGAAATGATAAGTCAATAACTGCAATTAAGAATGCACATGACATATCTAACATAAATAAATTTTTGTGTGGTTTAAAATATGAGAAGAATATTGAAACTAGAGATCTTTTTTGAAATTCTTTTGTATCCATTTTTGGTATTTTCCTTTCTTTTATGCGTCTTAGTTTGAGATATTTAGCCTTTGTGATTAAAAAAGCTCTTTTTTTTATTTTTAAGAATAATTACTTCCCTGTCTATATTGTTCAAAGTCCACTACTAGCTTAGCTCCTACATTCCCAACTGTAGATAAAACTACACTGCTACGATGATTTCCATATTCATTTTTAGTGCTTTTTATAACTGCAAAACAATTTTCACATTTTTCCTTATCACTATTAAATTAATAAATTATTCTTATTCCTTGATTTATTTAGCTCATTTAACCCTTTGATTAATATATTTCCATTCCTTTTCAAAGCGCTTAATTGTTCGTTTTTTTTTGCCCTGTTTTTTCATATGTTACTTTATACTATCATTTGATTAATTAATCTCTAAAAATTATACCCCAATACAGCATCTAAAAAGAATATAAAAAAAGCACAGTAGCCAAAACCACTGTGAATAAACTTCACAAACAGGTACTGTTCTTTAGTCACTAGGGTTTATTACTTTTGTTAATTTACCCTTCAATATCCCTTTGCTTTTCCCAATTACTTCAACTAGAACATCTTCCCCTTTTAAAGTTTCTGATACAAAAACTACTTGTCCATCTATCCTGCCAACACCTGCTCCATCGTGAGCATATCCTGTAATTGTCACTTTATAAGTCTTTTTATTATCTCCTATCACGTTGCTTTTCCCCTTTACTATTTTACTATTTACTCTATTTACTCTATTTACTTAAAATAGTTAACCTAAGCTATAAATTTTCACAATCCAATTACACCAACAAATAAACTGTTTATAAGATTAACTATCAAGAGAGAGCACAGAAGAACCGTCCCTTTGTGTCTCCTTCATTATTGTACTCAAAAGATTACTACATGAGGAGCTGTCCCATCTACAACAGCGACACCCAATGTGGAAATAGCAACTCCATCTAAAAAATCATTACTTGATGAATATCATTCTTACTCTTATTCAGAAAAAGTGAAACTTCATTCAGCTTGAATCTGAATAACTGACCAACATAAGCCACTAAAATAGTTCAACTACCTTTTATTTTATAATTGTATTCCCTCCCATAATGTTTCAGCAAAGCCGAGACAACTTTAACATCATAACCAGGTCTATCTAATTCCGCAACTATATCTTTCTTAGAAAGAGCTCCCCTATACGGTCTACTACTATTCATAGCATCAAACACATCTGCTACAGCTACCATTCTAGGAATCAATGGTATTTCTTCTCCGCATAAGCTATAAGGATACCCCCTTCCATTCAATCTTTCATGATGAAAAGTTATACCTTCAGCCACTTGACTGGGAAAAGTCCCACAGAATATTGAAATAAAGCGTTCACCCAATAACGGATGATAAAAAACTAAATTCTTTTCTCTTTCTGCTAATTTGCCTGGATAATTCACAGTATTAGTCATAAAAGTCTTTCCTATATCATGAAATAAGCCAGCCAAAGTGGCAAAATTTATTTGTTTACTATTTAATCCAAGTCCCTCTGCAATTACTTTACACAGCTCACTTACCCTAACGGAATGTTCCCATGTTGCCTTATCGCTTTTTTCTAAAACGCATTGCAAACTACTGTACCACGAATTCATAGATTCATCATCACTATGCATACAAAAAAACCTCCCATTATTTTCGAACATCATTTGTATGAATTTTTTTCTAGTTCACAAATTTTTCTATTCTCGTTCTTATATAATAATCCTGCTTATCTTTATATATTTTTTATCTTTTTAAATAACTCTAACATGATTTTTGTCATATTGAAACTCTTTTGGTCTTTTTTACAATTATCGACACTAATATATATTAATATTTGCTTTTTTATTTAAATCTTGTCTTTACTTGTTCCAAGTAAATGATAAAATATATATATATTAAATATATTTTATCTTAGGGAGGGCTTATGTCACTAGAAAGTTGTATCAACAACATTTTACAAAGGTCTGAGGTGAAATCTAATTTATCCATTCCTGCACTAATGGAAGCAGCCATACGCCGAGGGGAGGGTATTCTCACAAATAAAGGCTCACTACGCGTAACTACAGGAAAATATACAGGTCGATCCCCCGATGACAAATTCTTTGTTCGGGACAAAATGAGTGAAAACGTCATAAATTGGTGCAACATAAACAGACCAATGTCCCCGCAAAATTATCAATTGCTATTTGAAGATATCACGAATTATTTAATGAATCAAGAGGTTTTTGTTTTTGATGGGTATGCAGGTGCAGATTCACATCATCGTTTGAAACTTCGTATTATTAATGACCAAGCATGGCAAAATATGTTTTGTCATCAACTTTTTATTCGACCAACTGCTGAAGAACTTGTTGATTTTTTCCCAGACTACCATATCATCGCAGCACCAGGATTTAAGGCAAATCCGCAAAAACATGGTACTAACTCGGAGGCTGCTATAGTTGTCAACCTAACAGAAAAAACTATTCTTATCGCAGGTGCATCTTATGCCGGAGAAATTAAAAAGTCCGTGTTCTCTCTTGTCAATTATGTACTACCTATTAAGAACGTTCTGTCAATGCACTGTTCTGCTAACGTAGATTCCGCAGGTAATTCCGCACTGTTTTTTGGACTATCCGGAACTGGTAAGACTACACTTTCAGCCGATCCTAAAAGGCAACTAATAGGCGATGATGAACATGGATGGTCTAATGCTGGTATATTTAACATCGAAGGGGGTTGTTATGCCAAGAGTATTGGTCTTAGCGCACTCGATGAACCTCAAATTTATGGGGCTATTCGCTTTGGTACAGTTCTTGAGAACGTTTCTATAAATAAGAATACTCGTGAAGTTGATTTTTCTAATGGAGATATTACTGAAAACACCAGGGCAGCTTACCCTCTTAATTACATACCTAATGCTTTAATACCCAGCATAGCCGGTCACCCAAAAGTGATATTTTTCTTAACGGCTGACGCCTTTGGTGTACTTCCTCCTATTGCTTCACTTAACATAGAACAAGCAATGTATCATTTTCTTTCCGGATATACAAGTAAATTGGCAGGAACTGAGAGAGGAATAAAAGAACCACAGGCTACTTTTTCTGAATGCTTTGGTTCTCCATTTCTTCCTTTACCTCCAATCAAATATGCAAATTTATTAGGTGAAAAAATAAGTGAGTTTGGAACGCAAGTGTATTTGTTAAATACCGGTTGGACTGGAGGTTCTTACGGAGTTGGTCACAGATTTAAAATACCACATACTCGCACTATTCTCACGGCAGCCTTAGAAGGAACTTTGAAAAATATTCCAACTCATAAAGATCCTATATTTGGTTTTGAAGTTCCAGAATTTTGTCCCGGTGTACCAAAAGAAATCTTTACTCCCCAAAAAACTTGGTTACATCCAGAAGATTATCCGGTTCAAGCATTAAAGTTAGCTACCCTATTTAGAAAGAACTTTACAAAATTCAAGGATATTCCTGAAGGAATTTCAAATGCTTCACCCATCATTAAACAATAGTTAAACGATCGTTAAACAATTGTTAAACAGTGGTTAAACAATCGTTTACTTGACATTTAGTTTCACCCGTGTTAAGATTTTTATTGCTTAGTGATTGATATTCCTAATGCGGAAGTGCTGGAATTGGCAGACAGGCACGTTTGAGGGGCGTGTGGCGTAAGTCGTGCGGGTTCAAGTCCCGCCTTCCGCACCATGAAAAAAATTCCACTTGAAAATCAGTGGCTTTTTACTTATAAAAAAGCAAAGAATTGAAAGATGCCATATAATATAGCCTCTTTCAATTCTTCTTTTTTTATGATATTTATACAAACTAAATTTTAAGCAACTAGGAAACAAATGATTCTTATCACAATTTTTTTCGGTATGATTGTAATTATTTGGGTTTGTTCGCTGTCTCTGTTGACAAAGGTACTGAAGAAACAACTTTTTTTTCAGCTTTCTTCTTCTTTTTTTCCCTGTTTTTAGGACTTTTATCACCCATCGTAACTACCTCCAATCGATCAAATATTCTCTACTTGTTAAGTATACTCCCTTACTAAGATTTCCGCCATCATCCATATAAGCTAAAAAAGTTTGTTAACAGCTTAACAAGCACCCTAATGTTTCTTACACAACCCAATCTCATTTTTACTCGCTAAAGAAACATATTCCAACCATATACAACCAAGTATACAAAAACATTTCACCTATTACTCAAATCTCAGAAGTATCATAGCTCCTTTTTACAATATAGCATACCAACAGTTGCCATACAAGCCGTATGCACAAAATTTCATTATCTGGAAATTACTGTCTGAAATAATTTTCTGTTTATTATTTTCTTTATAATTATCATTTTGACTATTGAAATTATTTTTATTATAACATAACCCCTCTTGAATACGTTATAATGTAATAGGTTTTATGTTTGATTTATCCAAATAGCTAACTGTCGCTATCTTTTCACACAGTAAGCATCATTCCTTTGGCTACGTTTAAAACACAAACTAACACTAACGAACAATTTCGTAAGTATTACTAACGTATAATGGTTTAACTAACCTTTTGTGGTAGATAAAACCCCACTGGATGACGAATTACTCTAATATTTTACTTGTTCGTTCGTTAGTTAATCCACAACGATGTTAGTTCAACGTGTTTTGGACAACAAATATTTTATTTTAACTAGTATTATAGTATACTGGTAGGTGCGGTTCAAACATGTAGATATACATCTATCTATATGTATTTAATTAATTATTAAGGAGCGTGAAAATTATGGGGAAAAAAATGAAGACTATGGACGGTAATACAGCCGCTGCACACGTAGCATACGCCTTTACAGATGTTACAGCTATCTATCCGATTACTCCATCTTCACCAATGGCTGAATTTATTGATGAATGGAGTGCTCATGGTCGCAAAAACCTTTTTGATCAAGAGGTACAAGTAGTTGAATTACAATCAGAAGCTGGTGCCGCCGGAGCCGTACATGGTTCGTTATCAGCAGGTGCCTTAACGACAACCTTTACTGCCTCTCAAGGTTTACTACTTATGATTCCCAACATGTACAAAATAGCTGGTGAATTATTACCCTGCGTGTTTCATGTAAGTGCCCGAGCATTAGCAACTCATGCCTTATCAATCTTTGGTGACCATTCTGATGTAATGGCTTGCCGTCAAACAGGCTTTGCTCTTCTTGCTTCTGGTAGTGTCCAAGAGGTTATGGATATAGCTGGAGTTGCTCACTTAGCTGCTATTAAATCCCGAGTTCCTTTTATGCACTTTTTTGATGGCTTCAGAACTTCTCATGAAGTTCAAAAAATCGAAGTAATAGATTATGAGGATTATGCAAAAATTGTCGATTGGGATGCTATTGAAAAGTTCAGAAGTATATCTCTCAATCCTGAACATCCTTATTCAAAAGGGACAGCACAAAATCCTGATATTTTTTTCCAAGCCAGAGAATCATGTAATCCATTCTATGAAAATATACCTGATATAGTTGAAAATTATTTAGCTGAAATAACAAAAATTACAGGTAGAGAATATCATCCCTTTAATTATTACGGTGCCCCTGATGCTGAAAGAGTAATTATTGCCATGGGGTCTGTTTGTGAAACTATTGAAGAAACAATAGACTATCTTCTTGCAAAAGGCGAAAAAGTTGGTGTTATTAAAGTTCATCTTTATAGACCTTTTTCAGCAAAATATTTCTTTAATGTTTTGCCTTCAACAGTGAAGAAAATAGCTGTTCTTGATAGAACTAAAGAACCGGGTGCAATGGGTGAACCACTGTACTTGGATGTACGCAATATGTTCTTTGAAGAAAAAAATGCCCCCGTAATTGTTGGAGGTCGTTACGGTCTTGGTTCCAAAGACACAACCCCAACACAAATTATATCCGTATTTGATAATCTTAATCTGGATACACCAAAAGATCACTTTACTGTTGGTATTATTGATGATGTTACTTTTACTTCATTACCAACCGGAAACTTAGTGTCTACCGCTCCTGCAGGAACTACACGTTGTAAATTTTGGGGATTTGGTTCAGATGGGACTGTTGGTGCAAATAAAGATGCTATTAAAATTATTGGTGATAATACTGATATGTACGCTCAGGCATATTTTGCTTATGATTCAAAAAAGTCAGGCGGCGTAACTATTTCTCACTTGCGTTTTGGTAAAGAAGCTATCAAATCCACCTACCTGATTGATGTGGCCGACTTCATAGCTTGTCATAAACAAGCTTACGTTAACCAGTATGATGTTTTAGAAGGATTGAAAAAAGGTGGGATCTTCCTTCTTAATTGTAACTGGAAACCAGAAGAACTTGATGATAAGCTTCCTACTAAAATGAAGAAGTATATAGCTGAAAACAATATTGATTTCTATATGATAGATGCCGTAAAGATAGCAGCAGAAATTGGTTTAAGAAGTCGCATAAATATGGTTATGCAAGCAGCCTTCTTTAAATTAGCTAATGTAATACCTTTAGATGATGCTGTTAAATATTTAAAAGCGGCTATCGCTAAGACTTATGGCAAAAAAGGTGAAAAAGTCGTTTCCATGAACCATCAAGCAGTTGATCAAGGTCTTGAAGCACTAATTAAGGTTAATGTACCTACAGAATGGAAAAATAGTAGTGAAAATGCTACTGAAGTTTCATCCACTGCTTCAGAATTTATTAAAAACATCGCTGAGCCAATGAATGTACAACAAGGTGACAAACTTCCTGTTAGTGCTTTCGTTGGTATAGAAGATGGTTCATTCCCCTTAGGGCTTACTGCTTATGAAAAACGAGGAGTTGCTATTGATGTTCCTGCTTGGGTTCCTGAAAATTGTATTCAATGTAACCAATGTTCTTATGTTTGCCCTCATGCCGCTATCAGACCAGTATTAGTAAATAATGAGGAAATAGCTAATGCACCCGAAGGTTTTGTAACTAAGAAAGCCATAGGCAAACAACTTGATGGTTTATCATACAGAATGCAAATAAGCCCTCTTGATTGTACAGGTTGTGGTAATTGTGTAGAGATTTGTCCTGCTAAAGAAAAAGCTCTTGTAATGAAGCCTACCGAAGGAATGATTGAAAAAGAAAAAGATAATTGGGATTATGGAGTTAATGTTCCAATAAAAGAAGGACTTTTGAATGTCAAGAGTGTAAAAGGAAGTCAGTTTGCACAGCCGCTTTTGGAATTTTCCGGTGCTTGTGCAGGTTGTGGTGAAACACCATATGCAAAACTTCTTACACAGCTTTATGGTGACAGACTAGTTATTGCTAATGCAACAGGTTGCTCTTCTATATGGGGCGGTTCTGCTCCTTGTATACCTTATTGTACAAATGCTAAAGGTCAAGGTCCTGCATGGGCTAATTCACTCTTTGAGGATAATGCTGAGTTTGGTTTTGGTATGGCTATCGCTTCTAAACAAATCAGAAATAAAATATCAGACCTAATGAACAAAGGTCTTGAACAAGATATTCCTGCAGAATTGAAGGAAGCTTTTCAAAAATGGTTAGATTCCAAGGATGATGGAGATGCTTCAAAAGAAGCAACCGCTATTGTTCGTCCCCTCCTTGATAAATATGCCGCTCTCCCCATTGTTAAAGAAATATCTACTAAAAGTGATTCTCTAGTTAAACCATCAAACTGGATTTTAGGTGGTGATGGATGGGCGTACGATATTGGTTATGGTGGATTAGATCATGTACTCGCATCGGGAGAAGATATCAACGTGTTAGTCTTTGATACAGAGGTCTACTCCAACACAGGTGGACAATCCTCAAAATCCACTCCTACTGGAGCTGTTGCAAAATTTGCTGCTGCCGGTAAGAGAGTTAAGAAGAAAGATTTAGGCATGATATCCGCTTCTTATGGTTATGTTTACGTAGCTCAGGTTGCCATGGGAGCAAACCAAAGTCAATTAGTTAAAGCTTTTGCTGAAGCTGAAGCCTATAAAGGTCCTTCCTTAATCATAGCCTATGCTCCCTGTATCAACCACGGAATTAAAGTAGGCATGAAATATACACAACAAGAAGAAAAGAAAGCTGTAGAATCAGGTTATTGGCATCTTTATCGTTATAACCCTGATTTAAAGAAAGAAAATAAGAATCCTTTTACACTTGATTCCAAAGAACCAACTAGTAGCTTTAGAGATTTTATTTTGGGCGAAGTTCGTTACACTTCTCTTCAAAAAACGTTCCCTGATGTAGCTGATGAGCTTTTTGAGCAAGCTGAAAAGGACGCCAAGGAGAGACTTGATATTTATAAGAATTTAGCTAAAGATTAATCTGCTATTTTTAAAAGAGGGCTTTGCTGTTTATAAACAGCAAAGCCCTCTTTCTTGGAAATACAGCTAATCTAAGTTACATTAGTTTTATACCTTCTCTTTATATCTTTCCACGCCTACTTTATATAAATCATTCCCTTCACTATCAATAGCTACAATACAAGGGAAATCTTTTACTTCCAAACGATATATCGCTTCCGGACCCAAATCGGGATAAGCCACAACCTCCGCCCGTTTTACAGAATCAGCAATTATTGCAGCAGTTCCACCAATTGCAGCAAAATATACAGACTTATTCTTTTTTATTGAATCAATTACTTCCTGAGAACGAGCTCCCTTGCCTATCATTCCCTTCATACCCATATCTAACAATCGTGGAGTATATAGATCCATCCTTCCACTTGTCGTTGGACCACAAGGTCCTATAACCTTACCTGGTTTAGCAGGACAAGGTCCTACATAATAGATTATCTGTCCCTTTAAATCAATAGGAAGAGACTTTCCTTCATCTAATGCTTGTACAAATCTTTTATGAGCTGCATCCCGTCCCGTATAGATAACTCCTGTTATTTCAACCTTATCTCCGATCTTAAGCTTTGAAAATATTTCTTGCATATAAGCTGTTGATACTTTTTTTATTTCACCCATATTTATCGCTCCTAAAAAACTAAAGTTAAACTTTATCCAAACAAAATAATTTCAGCATGTCGTGAAGCATGACAATTCAAATTTACTGCTACAGGAAGAGTTGCCATGTGCGTAGGGCAAGCTTCTATATGAACTGCTAATGCAGTTACCTTTCCTCCCAGTCCTTGAGGACCTATCCCTAAATGATTAATTTCTTCCAATAAATCACACTCTAATTTTTCATAATTAGAATCCTTATGATGTTGTCCAGCCTTTCTTGTCAGTGCTTTTTTAGCCAAGATAGCAGCTTTTTCCATTGTTCCTCCTATACCTACTCCAACAATTATTGGAGGGCAAGGATTTCCACCTGCTTCCATTACTGTTTTTACAACGAATTTTTTAACTCCTTCTAGTCCTTCGGCAGGTTTCAACATCTTTAGAGCACCCATATTTTCACTTCCTGCTCCCTTTGGCACTACCATTATCTTTAACCGTTCCCCTTGAACAACATCTATATGAATTACAGCAGGTGTATTGTCTCCAGTGTTTTTTCTCTTAAACACTGGATCATCAACCACTGATTTACGAAGATACCCATCCTGATATCCCCTACGAACGCCCTCGTTAATTGCATCTTGAAAGCTTCCCCCAACTATATGAACATCCTGTCCCAATTCCACAAAAATTACTGCCACTCCTGTGTCCTGACACATGGCTATTGATTCTGTACGAGATAACTCTACATTATCAAGTATTTGTTGAATTATATACTGTCCAAACTCTGATTCTTCCTTTTGTAACCCTTTTTTAAGCAGTCCTTCCACATCTTCACCCAAATAACACGCCGCTTGCATACATAAATTTTTAACAGCTTCCTCAACTTTGGTTACATGTATCTCTTTCATCTCTTATTCTCCCTTTAAATAAAACAGTTGATTTTAATCACTTCAAAAAGCCTTTCAAAATAGTCTCTTCGGCTTCTTTTTCAGAAAGTCCTAATGTCATTAACTTTACTATTTGTTCTCCAGCAATTTTACCTATAGCAGCTTCATGAATAAGCTGTGCATCCGCATGATAAGCAGTAATTTCAGGAATTGCTCTTACCATAGCATTGTCCATTATTATGGCATCACACTGTACGTGCCCACGGCATTTCGTTAATCCTGATAACCTGGGATAAAATATTTGTTTTGACTTTCCTCGAGCAATAGACCGAGATATAATTTGAATTGACGCATCTTCACCCTTTAATTCCATATCCATTTCAGACTCCGCTGACTGTTGATCATGCGTCAATATTTTTTCAGTTATTTTAAGGTAGGCATTCTTACCCACCTGTGCCTTAGTATATCTTTTGGTAGAGTCAACTCCCCTAATCTGTACCATTTCTAACTCTACACGAGCCCCTTCTTGCAATTCCAACAAAGTTTGGGGATTTAATATTCTTTCCCCTGTACCTTCTCCTTCACCGTAATGTTTTTCAACATAACGCACTCTTGCCCCTTTACCTACAATAAAATCATGTATTCCATCATGTTGCGATTTTTTATTTCCATCATTATGAATACCACACCCGGCAACTATTAATACATCAGAATTTTCCCCAATATAGAATGTATTATAAACCATATCCTCCAAACCTTCAGCGGTTATTATAACAGGAATATGCACGCTTTCTCCCCGTGTCCCAGGTTTAACTATAATATCAATACCAGGTTTGTCCAATTTTTGCTTAATCTCGATATTCGCTGTAGACCGTCTCCCAATTCCTACACCATTTTTCCTAATGTTATATGCTCCTTGGGGAATACCATGTAAATCAGCCACTTGTGCAATTAAATTATCATCCAATAAATTATTCATTTTTCTCTACCCTTCCCAGACAATCTTTTTTGAAATTATTTTTGCCTTTCATGATTTTACCGAGAAGCACTATTTTTTCTCCTTTTTCTTTTATTACTCCTTCTTGCATAAGTATTATCTCATCTGCAAGTTTAAGTATTCTCTCTTGATGGGAAATTACTACTGTGGTTACATCTCTTCCTTTATGAATTTTTTCAAAGATATCCGTAAGCTTACTAAAACTCCACATATCTATTCCTGCCTCCGGCTCGTCAAAGACAGTGATTTTACAATTTCTGCTTAGTAAAGTAGCTATTTCAATTCGTTTAAGTTCCCCTCCAGAAAGACTGCTATTTACTTCCCTATTTGCATAATCCTTAGGACATAATCCGACATCGAAAAGATAATTGCACCCTGATCCCACACACTTTTTACTCCTTGCCAAACTAAGAAGCTCTCCTACTGTAATACCTTTGAAACGGGGTGGTTGTTGAAAAGCATAACCGATCCCTAACTTAGCTCTCTCCGAAATGCTCAAATTAGTAATATCATCACCATTTAAAATAATTTTTCCTGAAGTTGGTTTGTAAATCCCCATAATTATTTTAGCTAAGGTTGATTTTCCTCCTCCATTTGGTCCGGTAATTACATAAAAACGGTCATCCTCCAAAGTACAACTAACATCCTTAAGTATTGCTACTGATTCAGTCGTTTCTTCAGGCGAATACCATATGTTCTTTAACTCTAGCAACACCATTTCCTCCTTTAATTTTCATCTAGTTGTTCACCTTTTTTTAACTTATTTAAAACTTTCTATAATTTTTTCAACAAATATTTGCCATTTTATCTATTTTGTTTTATTATATCTTATATAAAGATATAATAAAACTGTGGGAGATGAATCAAATATGAGTCTATGTATGGCTGGAAAACAAAAAAGATTATTAGAAAACAAAGCTGAAATCCTCAAAGCAATGGCACACCCCGTTCGCCTTTGTATTGTGAGAAATCTGATTGAAATAGGTGGATGTAATGTTTCTAGTATGCAAAGTTGTCTTCTGCAACCACAATCGACAATCTCACAACATTTAAGCAAATTAAAAGCTGCTGGAATTATTTCGGGGAAAAGAAAAGGAACAGAAATAACCTATACCGTGATTAATGATGAAGCAAAAAACTTGGCTAATTTATTAATACCAGATGCTTCCGCTGCTGTTTAAACTAACCCTTATTTATCTAATCAACCTATATTATATCATGTATTGTATAAGTAATGATACTTAGTTTTTTGTAAGTAAATAAACTTTTTTTGTTTTAAATGTTTGCAATATATGCGCATTACCCAATCTTGTAGTTTGAACACTAATTATCTATTTACTATCATTACTGATGGTTTATTATAATAACTAATCCTTGCTAATATTTTGAAATAGATTGATTAATTGTCAGTAGGAAATAAAAAGTCAAGCGATCTCGCTTGGCTTTTTATAGGATAACCAACTTCATTACAACTTTAACTTTTTTTACAAAAATTACACAACACTTACTTTTAAAATAATTTTCCTTATATTAATACTCGTTAATCTACTGATGGAACTACTCTACGCCCAATTTCATTTAGTTCGTTGACAAAACCGGTTATGGGCTTTCCGTTTGCAATATCATTAGCAATATTTTTTAAACGAGAAAAGGTATCCGCATCGGCTGTCACATACACCGTATCTACTTTAGCATCCTCCATCTTCACAAGCTTAGTAATTTCATTCTTTGTTTTGTCTGTAAGTTTATCCTCAACATTTGCAGCCATATCTACACCAACCCAAGCCTTATTTCCTGAAAATACAACTGTAGCCGAATTAATACCCTCCATATTACTGATCTTTCTAGCTGTTTTTTCCGCCATCGCATCATCTTTAACCGGAGCATTGGGTGTCGGAGCTGTTGGTGAAGGTGTCGGTACATTGGGAGCTGGTTGCACAGGTTCCGGTCTCCTAGCAGGACTACATGCCACTACACTTAATGCACTTACCAATACAATCACAGCAAACACAACAAATATAATCTTCTTTTTATTATTCATCAATGAACCCCCTATAATAAATTATAATACTACACAACTAGTATTATCAAAAAAACAAAATTTATGTAGTTAGTTCATGTTACAATAATAAAAATAAATCTCAGCTTTTATAAAAAGACTATCTCACAGTATTTTTGTCAATTATACAATTAATCGTTTGTAAATACTAAATATCTCTTCATGAATTTCATCAACTGTTCTTATGTTATTCCCACTCACACAATTCACCTTAACCCAATTATACTTATCTGCTATTCGACACGCATTTATATACGATTCGATCAAATATTTCTTGCTTTTTTCATGAATATCTTTTTTTTGTTTCCCAGTAAATTTGTTTTTTCTATCACTAATTAATTTTGTACTATATTCAGGAGGCATATTAAGAAAAAATACTACATCGGGAATTGGTAAAGCAAAAAGGTTAAATTCAAAATCCCATAACCAATCAAGATACTTATTTTTCTCATCTGCATCCACATATTTTGCTGCTTGATGAACCATATTTGAAGTTGTATACCTATCTGCTAAAATAATTCCCCCCTCTTCATAGAAACTCTGCCATTCCTTTTTATAAGTCGCAAAGCGATCAACTGCATAAAAAGCAGATGCCGCATAAGGATTTATCTCATCAGGATTTGTTCCAAATTCGCCATTTAAATACATTTTAACCAAAGCCGAAGAATCACTGCTATAATTGGGAAATTCTACTTTTTTTACGTTATGACCCTCTTCTAACATTCTATAATAAAGCTTATCCGTTTGTGTTTTTTTTCCGCTTCCATCCGGAGCTTCAATTACAATCAATTTCCCCAAAATAGTCACTCCCCTATTTGCTCTTTATCTTTATCTTTATCTTTAATATACTTTTATTATTCTCCATGAAACTTCTCTAACCTTTTTAATAACTCATTAATATACACACAAAAAATATGCAGTGTGTACAAACACTGCATATTTTTTGTACTATAAAGTAAGCAATAATTATATTATAAGATTAGGATTGAAGCTACTTATTAACTAATAATGCCTTACTATTCCCTTTCTGGTTCTATCCGCTTCTTCTCATGTACATCTCGTTGTTTATTCCTATCACACCTTGGTATTAAATAGCAGCTTTTGCATATTTCCGTGAGTGCTTCTATATTTGCTTTATCAAAAAGAGTTGGCCTTTTTTTATCCTTTAATTCCTGTAACCTATCCAATATATTTTCTTCTCCATATTTATCTACTATTTTTTGCTGGCTATCCGTATCTAATACTTCATTATTAGCTTTACAACGTTCAATCAATAGTTTTCTTTCATTTTTACGCCACTTAACAATCGGTTCCAACTTAGCCTTTATTCCTATCCCAAATCTATCATCAATTTTTAATATTTGTTCTGCTAACTTTGTTTCTTTTGCAAATATTTTTTCACACCCTCTATGAATTTCTTCTTGCATTAAATTTTTGTATACCATTTTTCTTATCGCTAGCATTGCCGCAAAATTAACATTTGTTAAATTACTTTTTTTTGAAACTATTTGACTATTTTCTTGTACCTTTGGTTTTCCCCGTCCACTTAAAGGCATTTTTACTCTATTTCCTTTGCAAATTTCCGTACTCACTTTATTTTTATCCCCCCATTCATTACCATATTTTTTTATATTATTGTTTGCTTCTTTCACTGATATATCTTATATTTATATTTTTACTTTAAATATCTATACTTAAATAACACACTATAAACCTCTTTCTGGTTCTATCCACTTCTTCTCATTTCTATCTTTATTCACATGATTTTCGTCTCTATCAGGCTCTTGCCTTTTCTTGCAACTTTCACATATCTCGGTAAGTGTTTTTAAATCATCTCTTTCTGCACGAGTAAGTGCAGATCTCCCTTCTGTTCTCTTTTTTTCTTTTAATTCCTCTATCCTAGCCAATATGTTCTCTTCTCCATATTTATCCATTATACCTTTTTGACTTCTTAAATCCCATTCTCTCTTCTTTTCATTACACTGATCCAGTAGTTTTTTTCTTTCGATTTTAAACTTTTCCCTATTATCTTTAAGTTCAGAATCCAACCCAGCATCCAATTTCCATGTGGAGTGTTTTTCTAATATACACTCCGCATTTGCATCATGTTTATCAATTAATTTTCCTGCTTCCTCACTAAATTCCTTTTTTATTTTAGCTTGATTAGCTCTTTTCATACCTTTTAACATTTCTGTAAAATTTACGTTATCTATATTTAGTATTTCTCCCTTTTCAGCTGCCTCTAAACCAACTTCTTCATTATTTTCTTCCACAATTTCTGTAATCCTGTTTCTTTGTTCTTTTTCTCTTTGTTCACGTAGCAACACTTCTCTATTTTCCTCATTTACCCCATTTTCTATTTCTGCACTCATTTTTTCACTCCCCCTTTTTTGATTTATTATTTTATTCACATAATTCATCATTTTGCTTTTTAAAACTATATGCTGTCTTTTATATAATTCAATATATTTGTCTTTTCCCCTGCAAACTATTTTATAAATGTTTACATCTCTATCAAAAGTTGTTTATACTGCCCCCTTTTGATAGAGATGCTCTTTTTATTTTAATTCTTATTTTTTCTCTCCAATTGTTGCCGTGAGATATAAGGTCTTATTCTGTCTATACACCAATATAATTGCTTTCTCACCTATCTTCATCTTTTTAACAATCTCCTGAATATTCTCTGGCTTATTAATCTGTTCTTTATTAAACTCAAGGATTACATCTCCTCTTTGCAAACCAGCATTTTCAGCAGGTGAATCACCCTGCACCGAACTAATAAGAACACCTTCATTCTTTTTAAGTCCAAAATACTCCGCAATTTCTTCTGTTACTGGTTGCATATATATACCTAACCAAGGTCTTATTATTTTCCCTTTTTCCATTAATTCATCAATAACCTGTTGTACTGTAGAACTAGAAATAGCAAAACCAATACCTTGTGCCTGTGCATTAATAGCAGTATTTATCCCCACAACTTCACCATCTAAATTCAAAAGAGGGCCACCACTATTACCTGGATTAATGGAAGCATCAGTCTGAATGAAATTTTTAAATTCCTTTCCTTCAATGGTTATTGGTCTTCCTTTCGCACTTATAACACCTACCGTAACTGTATGATCCAAGCCATAAGGATTGCCTATAGCAATTACCCAATTCCCAACTTTCATGGTATCTGAATTACCTAATTTAAGTATCGGCAAATCCTTACCTGCCTCAATTTTTATTATTGCCAAATCCAATTCATCATCAGACCCTACAATCTTAGCTTCATAAGGTTCCTGACGACTCGACAGAGCTACCGTAATTTTTTCAGCTCCCTCTACTACATGATTATTAGTAAGTATGTAACCGTCCTTCGATATAATAAATCCGGAACCTAAACCTTCTGTTGTTCGAGGTGTAGAATCCCCTCCAGAACCGTTTCCAAAAAATTCTCTAAAAAACGGATCATCAAAAGGATCTGCAAAATAATCATTCGAGCGTCCATTAACTTTTGTTTCAGTTTCAATTTTTACTACAGCAGGTCCTGATTTTTCAACTATTTTTTCAATAGTATCGGTTCCAAACACCAAGTTTGATGTATTGCCCCCTGCATTTGAATTATTTTGACTAGCTAATTGATACTCCGCTCTAACTGGTCTAAGAACACTCCAAGGGACATCATAACCCTTTGCTGTAAGATAAAAACCAGCACTAAACACGCCTCCAATAAAAATAAGCAACGTATAAAGTACCAACAGTTTATTAACTTTTAAACGATTCATATCTATTCCTCCTAGATAAACATAACCTTAATGTTTTATAATAATTTTCTACTATTTTTCCCTGTCTCGCCATTTACATCAATTTCACCTCCATATTCTCCACTAATTCACTAATAATAGATAATCCTTGGTCAATACCTTCTCCTAGTTTTAGAAAATTCTTCACGATAAAATAATGATTCTTTCACAAACAATCTCCATCCTATTAAACCACCCCTTGTAAAGAAGTTATCATCATATAGTTTGATTTTACCACATTATTTATTAAAAATGAATATGGAATTCACCTATATATTTTCACCCAATAAACAAAAACCTTGACACAAACATAATGTTCGCACCAAGGTCTATGATTATTTTCTGTGTGCTACTAAGCTTTAACTTCCGCCAAGAAAATACCATCCTGAGCTATTTGTAATTCACGTGTAGCTAAATAGTAATCATAAAGAGCTTTTAAGTACTCTGACTTAGCTTTTTTCATAAGAAGCTCACTGCCCTCAAGCTGAACCTGCAAACCCATTTCTTGCTTACACAAAACCTTTGCCTGTTCATATTCTACCTTAGTCGTCCCATATTTGTTTGTCTTATTCACTACCATCTTTTGAGCATTCCTATACTGATACCGGAGCCCTTCCAATGTATTTTGAATGTTATATTTTGTCTGCTCTAGCTTTAATTCAGTATCTTGAATTTGTAATTTTATTTTATTGACAACATCTGAATGACGCTTGTTTTTTATTATATCATGTTCTTTATCATGAATAGTCCTATTATACTGCTCTACTTCTAACGATGCTTCCAGTGCCTTCTCATAAACCTCCTCTATATCACCAATTTCAACTGGATCAAATACAGTAGGCGCTAATACCAGCGGTGCATCCCACTCACGTCCAATATTCCTATTCATCTGATATGTTAAAAGTACATACGTATTCTTCAAATCATTAAGTCGTTCTTCTTCGTCCCTTACCTTTTGTGAAGCCTTTGCTACATCTACCGCCGTACTCAATCCATTTTGATATTTAATTTCCTCAATTTCTCTTAATCTTTGTTGCAATGAAACATTATCTTTTTGCACAACTATAAAATCCTGAAGAGATAACATCGAAAGATATAACTTTTCTACTCCAAAACTAATCTTTTTATCCGCATCCTTCCTAATTCTGAGTGCATCATCATAACCATCTTCAAACCCCTCTTTTACATCTTCGATATCGTCTCGAGCATCCTTTAAAATATCTAAACCACTAAGTGAATAGGTAATAGCCTGCTTTTGAACCTCCAAAGCTGTTAACTCAGGAGTCAAAAGACGAAGCGACTCTGGATTTCCCCCAGTTTGAGCTACAAGATACGCTTGTTTAGCTTCAGTTGCCTTAAGCTGTTGCTTTAAATTTCCAATTCCTCCTCTAACCCCTGTATCTACATTCCTATACAGGTTTTTACTATCAATCTTCCCTCGTTCTACAAGCCCAACCATTACATCAGCCTTCTGTAAATCCGGACTGTTTTTCAAGGTAAGGTCTATTGCTTCCTTCAACATCAGTGCATAAGGTTGCACCTCATCTGTTTGTGGAGCTATTGCTAAAAGAGAGCTTGGAAATAATAATGCTAATATTAAAGTTAAAACAACAATATTACGTTTCATGAAACATCCCCCTCTATCTTTTTATTAATCATTTTTGCACCCGCTCCCCTTTCATACTTAAATTTATAGGCAATTACAGCAAGCGGAAAGAAAATAAGTGACAAAACCACTAATGCTGTTAAATGCGAAGAAACACCCGAAAGATCTAACCCCATTATAGCTACATCTCGCAAAGCATTTGAAAAATAAGTTAAAGGAAGCACCGCGGCTAATAATTTGCATAATTTTGGCATTGCCTGTAACGGCCACGTAAATCCAGAGAAAAGAAAAGATGGTACTGCAACAAGCATTGCATATTGAATAGCTTCCACTTCATTTTTGCATATAAGGGACAATAAAACCCCTAAGGAGACAATGCAGAACAAAAATGCTATCACTACGAAAAATATAGCAGCAACACTTCCCCGTATTGGTATACTAAATACGAACCGTATAATCAATAATGAAACAGTAAAGGTAATCAACGACGAAAGAACATACGGAAATATTTTACCAAGAACCTTTGCGAAAGCACTACCTTTAATTTGTCTCAGCTCATCCAAAGTTCCATGTTCCTTCTCTCTTGTCATACAAACAGCTACATAGAGTAATGTTATCTGTTGAATAATCGTAGCTAACAATCCTAAAATAAGAAAATATGAATAATTATAAGCTGGGTTATACCAAGTTCTAATTCTAAAAGATAACGGATTAACCACACTTACCGCACTATCAAAATCCATACCTCCGGCAGTCTGAATTTTCTTTGCTGCTATTCCTGTGGAAAGCGTCTGAATAATCTGTAAAGAGCTGGTCGTTACGCTATTGCTTATTATCATGTTACTACCATTTACAATAATTAAAAGAGGACAACTTTCACCCTTATATATATTCGTCGTGAAATCTGACGGTACAATCAAAGCTGCTTCTGCCCGACCTTCTTTAATATATTTTTCTACATCTTCTTCAGACTGTAATGTCGCAACTAAATCAAATTTTACCGATTTATTGAATGCTTCAACTACAGTCCTACTGAGCGGTGTTTTATCCTGGTCAACAATTACAGTTTTTATCCCATTTACTAAATTCGCACTATATAAATAACCAAACATAGTAGTATAGAGTAATGGTACAACAAAAAGGATTAATAATAATCTTTTATTGGAAAATATGTACCGTAACTCTCTTCGCATTACTGATATCATTCCCATCGTTCAGTCAAACTCCTTTCTCTCCTTGATGATACAAATTCTAATATTACCATTAAAATGCAACCTTCACTCTCATGCCAGGAAAGAAATTTTGGGGTTCAAGAATCTTTACCTTAACGAGATAAGTAATGATATCCCTATCAGTCATATCATTTGTTGACTTAATAATTGCAAAATCAGGATTTCTATTTATACTAAGCACCTTCCCCAGCGATTTAGTATCTTCAAATTCTACATTAACCTCATCACCAATTTTTATTTTATTTACTTCACTATCTTTAAGATTAACCTCTGCCCAAACATCGCTATAATCAGTTATTGTAAAAAGCGGCGTTCCGGTTCCGATTAATTCCCCTTTGTAATGCATCACAGAATCTACCGTCCCCTTAAGTGGTGTCTTTATTGTTGCTTCATCTAATGCGGTATTTATTTCGTCAAAAGCCCCTTCCGCTCTGAGTACATTAGCTTGAGCCGCCATAATATCCTCCTGTCTTGCACCTTCCAAAGCCATTCCTAATTGCTCATTAGCCTGCTTTGCTTGTGCTTTTGCAGCAATAAACTCAGTTTCAGTTTTTTGTAATTCCTGAGTAGTATAAGCTCCTGCTTCGTGTAGATTTTTAAGCCTTTTATATGTATCTTCTAATAACTTAGCTTTAGCCTCTGCCATAATAACATTAGCTCTAGCTAATTCTATTTCTTGCGGTCTTGCCCCATTCTTAGCTTTTTGATGGATCGCCTGTGCTCCCATTAGTGCACCTTCTGCTTGTTTCTTTTTAGCTTCCATTTCTTTAGTTTCTAGTTGTAAAAGAATCTGCTCATTTTTAATTTTCATCCCCTCTTCTACCAACACTTCAGCAATACGTCCCGGAACTTTTGAAGCAACAGTAATTTCCTTTGCTTCCACTGTCCCCTCTACAATTATTTCCCCTGTAGCTGTTTCAGCCGATACTGTATTTAGACTACATCCTGCAAGAATAAATACACCAAGCAAAAGAAATATAACAGATAAATAGTTT
>JAQUGH010000001.1:86268-88624 GCA_028684195.1 Clostridia bacterium
GTTTTTCCTGACCAACTGTCCAACTGTCCAACTGTTTAACAATAGTTTAACGATGGTTCAGCAATTGCTCTTATAACCACCTCACAAATATGACTTAGTCTTTTTTCCAAAGTATTAGTAGGATCAATTTTTAACAATATTTCTTGCTGCGTAAAGCTTGTCAAACACATAGCATGAGTACTTATTAAAAGTTGAGGCAAATTTACATCTCTTGTAAATATTCCTTGTTTACACCCTCTTTTATAAAATTCCGTAACCTGGCGGAAGGCATTCTTCAATGTTCCAAACACAATCTTATCCCTCTGTAAACTGGAATAGACCTGTTCCCAAGCAATAATTTTTACAAAGTTGGGATTCTCCTTAAGAAAAATATAATATCTCCTTATTATATTTCTGATAGCTTCCTCTAAATCACCCTCTGCAAGCAATATCGGGCTTCCTAATTGAACTACTTTTTTAAAATTGTACTCTAACACGGTCTCATACAATCCCTCTTTGGAACCATAATAATGGTAAATCATGCGTTTGTTCGCCTTAGCTCTTTCGGCAATAGCATTTACCCTCGCTCCAAACAACCCATAACTTGCAAATTCTCCTTCAGCTGCCATCAATATATTTTGCTTTGTAACATCAGGATTGCGTATTTGCATATCATCACCTCGCCTTAAGTAACCGTTTGTTTACTTGTATTAAGTATAATGAATTTATTTCCTTTTGTCAATACCTAAAAACCACCCCGAAAGATGGTGCAACTTAGGAATTTACGAAAGCAATCAATTTTACGCTTACGTCCTTCTGGTGTAAAAGAAATTTCTCTTCCAGTATAACTTGTTCCGTTTCGCTTAGATGTTTTTATTTGCAATAATTGCAATGACCATGCATCGTATTCCAGAAGTTTAGAAAAAATTGTTCGTATTCTGTCCAATGACATTTATTAATCCCTTCTTTCTTTATTTTTGTTTATTTCGATTTTTTCTTTGCCGCTTTTCCAAGAGATTTGATAGTATCAATATAGGCTTCTTCAACCGGAGCAATGGTCTTTTCTTGATATTTACGATATTCTATTTTCGCTTTTTCCAATGCTTAAGTGTGGCTAACTGTTCCGCTGCTTTTTAGTAGCTTCCTATTGCCAGATGTCAGAACAGCATCAAGTTGGTTTACATAGTCAACCATATACATTTGCTTATGTTCAATAGCGTTGATTTCGGCTAAATCAAAATAACCGGATACAAGATTGTTTAGCACTTTGAGTTCATCTTCTTGCAGATAGTTCTTTGCAATTCCAATATCTTTTAATGCCGGAAGTTCACTAACAAAAGAAGTCAAACCCATAAATGGCTTATCTGCATCTGCACGTTCCCATATTACTTCTGCAGCAGTATTCCCATGTGCTGCAAAATGTAATTTGTTTTGTACAATCTTAAAGAAACGCATGGACTCTTCACTGTGTGGATTGTAATCCACGCTGGTAGCATAGAGGTCGAGTACCTGTCTGTAAAGCACTTTCTCTGAGGAACGAATATCTCTGATACAGTCAAGAAGTTCTTTCCAGTAATTTCCGCCACCAAGGCCTTTGAGACGGTCATCGTCAAGAGCAAAACCTTTTTTCATATATTCCTTTAGAATGGTAGTTGCCCAGATACGGAACTGAGTACCACGGACAGATTTCACACGGTAACCAACGGAAATGATAACATCCAGATTATAATAGGTAATTTGACGTTCAATTTGTCGTTCTCCCTCGTTTTGAACTGTTGCAAAATTTGCAACAGTTGCCGATTGAATGAGTTCGCCTTCCGCAAAAACATTTTTTATATGCCTTGAAATTGTGGATTTATCCCTTTGAAATAATTCTGCTATTTGATCAAGCGAGAGCCATACCGTCTCCTCGTCAAATGTAGCTTCAACTTTTGCCAAGCCATCTTTAGTTGTGTATATGATAATATCTGTATTTGGTTTTTTATTCAAATTTAGATTCCTCCTTAAAAAGAGTTGGAAAGTAGTTCCCAATGTTCATCTGCCATATCCTCAGCAAATAACGTATTATTAATATAAAGCTGATTATCCTTGTCACGCACAAAACCCCAGTGCAGACTTTTTGCTGCAGCATAATTTTTGAATGCATTAAACTTGTTTTCTATCTGGCGGTCAATGTTTTTGTCCTGACCGTGGCTTTCACCGCCCTTAGTTTCGATTACCCACACGGTGCCATCTTTCATCATCACAATATAATCGGCATAGATTGCATTTATCACCTTTATAATATTGCTCATAAACCTTCCCTTTATTTTTCCCTGTTTTAGGGATATATTCAATTGATATTAAATCTTCCGATATGCTTAACTCTTTTCGACTT
>JAQUGH010000118.1 GCA_028684195.1 Clostridia bacterium
TAGGAAAGATATGTATACGTGTGAACATTATTAAATCTATCGGTATTTACATGAACTCTCCCTTGATCTTCACCTTCTGTATAGTAGGTTACTGATTCTATCAGTTTGCTATTTTCTTTTACTTCTGAAAGGAGTAATGCTGGCTCTTCTTCTCTTTCTAAGGTATAGCTTGTATAGCTGTAATTTGTATTATTTCCTGTAGGATCTGTTACTTTTACTAACTTTTTGTTCTCATACTGGTAATCTACTGTTCTGCCTACAGGATCCGTGATTTTTGTAATTAATCCATCGGCATTATATGCTATATCGAATGTTCTCTCGACTTGGTCAGTTATGGAATTTATTTTTCCTGTTTCTTCTTCAACGTTTATTTTTACAGTATTACCATTTTTATCTTTCATCCAGGTAAGCCAACCTTTTGAACTAAAACCATATGTATATTGATCTTTTGTGGTCAGAATATGAGTTCCATCAACATTTTTTACTAGTTCGTTTCGGGAATCAGTAGCAGTATACGTTCCGTCCTCATTGTGGGTAAAGGAAAGTACTTTTCCTTGCGGCATCCAAACATTTTTTTGTTTATTATTTTTTTCATTATCCTCAATTTTCCCTTGGTATCCAAATGTCCATCCTTCTCCTAAAATACTATCCTTACGATTATCTTGAGAGTTATACGTGCGGGTCATGCTAATTTGAAATCCTGGTGCTATCATAATCATGTCTGTATATGTGCGTGAAAAATTTCCTGTACCTATGTTAACTCCCTCTATGCCAAACTGACTTTGTTCATCATAATCAAATATGAGTTTATTCCACACGTTATTATGACTAAACGTGTACCCAGAATTAAACGGTTTTGTGAGAACAAGAATATTAAACTTACTGTATGTAAATGAATACCATAATTCTTTCTGTAAATCTACCTTCTGTTTATTTTTCCCACTCAATATTACTTTATGTGTACCACTCGGACAAAAATCAGAATCACTATAAAGCTGTTTGAAATTACCTTTTATCTCCAATACACCAGCTTTAAGATTATTCCCACACTGCTTACATGCAATAAAATCACCTCTAACTAATACGTAATCAGATTCTTTTTCCATAATTAATTTTTCAGCATAATATATCCCCAATACTGTTAATTTGCCCCCATTGATGTTCATTTCATATTTACTATTTTGATATAATGTTCCTTTAACTAGCAATTCTCCACCTTGTAAATCTATTGGACCATTTTGCCCTAAACCACTTCCTACTTCTAAATACCCACCATTTAAATTTAATTTAGAATTATTACTATCGTAATCATCTAACAAACCCAAATAGCCATTTATTATTAAATTATTACCATTTAGATCCATAGTCGTGCCTTCATATAATTTTAGTTCTTGTATTATGACATTATCATTAACTACTATTGGATTTGTAGCTTTTATATATACTTTCGAACATGGACTTATTTTTTCAAATCCTATTAATGTATTTACATTTATTTCGTGATATGTATCAAAAATAACTTCAGTTGCTTTATCAATTTCTAATATATTTAACGTACCATCTGAACCTGAATATTTTAATGTTTGTTGACTGTCTCCGCTTAATATTACCTTGTGAGTTCCACTAGCAATAATTTTGCAGTCATACCAAAAATACTGACATATAAAATCACCTTTTACCTCCAATGTTCCTGCTGTAAGATAACCAGTATGATCTTTATGTGTATCTATTTCAAAATCACCATTCACTTTAATATAGTCCAAATCGTTTGTCATTTTTAAATACCCATTAGTATATCCTGCTTCTTTTGCTATCTTATAATCTCCCATTACTTCCAAAGTTCCACCGTTAACATACATCATTCCATCTATCTGTAATAAATCTTTTTCTATTTTTAGAGTTTTCCCATTTAAGTTCAAGGTCACTTCTCTTAACTTTAATGTCTCTAAAGTTTTATCTTCTGTTAAAATTATTGGTTCAATTACTTGTAAATCTAATGATGACCCAGAACATATTTTTTCAAATCCAATTAACTTATTTGCTACCACTGCTGAATTAAATATTACTCCTGCTGAATTACTAACATCTATAATGTTTGAATTAATACTACAACCCACAGTTTGCTGATTTTCTCCACTTAATATTACTTTATGAGTTCCACTAGCACTAATACAAGAATAATCACCGCAGGTAATATTACCTTTGATTTCCATCGTTCCTGCAATAAAATCATTATTATTTCCATATCCTTGATATAACAATAAGTCACCATCTACTTTGACATAATCCTTCTCATTAATCATCTTTAATTTAGCATCAACTTTATTCACATAATCACCGTATACATAAGCCATTTGATATTTCCCTAATATTTCCAAAGTGCCGCCATTGACGTATACTGTCCCACCTTCTTGTTGTAAATCTTCTTCTATTTTTAAGGTTTTCCCATTTAAATCTAAAGTGCCTCCTCTTAATTTTAGCGTTTTTAATGTTATATCATTTTCCAATACTAAATTTGTTACTGCTATATCTATTACTGGGGTAACTTTTATTTTTTCAAATCCTATTAACGTGTTAGCAGTTACTCCCCTAGTAAATATAACTTCAGTAGCATTACTCATTTCCAATATGTTGAACCAATTGTCATATATACTACAAAATTCCACTGTTTGAGTACTATCACCATTTAAAATTACCTTATGTGTACCACTTGCCGCAAAATTACTTGCTTCATTTCCTTCATATGTTATTTGTGAAAAATCTCCTTTTACTTCTAAGGTACCTGCCGTAAGATACCCTTCATGGTTATTACTACTCCCTGTTAAAAAGTCTCCCTGCACCTTCACATAATCAGCATCTTTTTGCATCTTTAAGTAAGCATCAGGATAATAGCAGTTCCCATCATCCATATAATAGCCATCAATCATATAGTCTCCAGTTACTTCTAACATTCCCCCATTAATATCCATAGTTCCACTGGATTGTTGTAGATCGCCTTTTATGGTTAATTTATATCCATTTAAATCAACGGTACCACCACGTATATATAAGTCACCATATTCCTTGTCTTCTTCAAGAATTAGATCAAAATTAATGTAGGTAGCCCCTATAATCACATTAATTGGATCGCTCTTTGGTGAAACATTGCCTTCGGCGTTATATGCTTTTATCTCATAAATATATTCAACATTTTCTTCTAGTTGTGATTCTATAAATGTGGTGTTTTTATTGGCTTCCTCAATAAGCTCATTATTTTTATAAACCGAATATCCTGTCGCACCGGCTACAGCATTCCATGTCAATGTAATTTGATTGCCTTCTAAAGAATATTGCACATTTATTGGTTTTTTTAGCAATGTAAACTGCGATATTTCATTGCTCCATTTCCCAATTACGCTTTGGTTCTTACAACGCACTTTATATTTATGCTCACTATTTGCACTTAATCCTGTGTGCTCATAGCTTGTACTGTTTCCGTTGTTTATGACTTCGCCATCGACTTCTATTTCATAGCACGTGGCATTTGCTACTGCTTCCCACGTTACAGTAATGCTATTCATGGTTGCCGTTGCTGTTATGTTCTTTGGCGATTCCAGTGTTACTACTGTACTATTATTTTTTACTGCCTTATTACTAAAGCTATCTAATGCTCCACCATCTACTGATCGTACTGTTCCTTTGGTATATGATACTTCAATACTAGAAGCATCTGAATAAATAGTATTAGCAAGGCTTAATTCAATAACTCTGCTATTATCATTTAATCCAACATCTGTAACTGGATTGTCTTTCCCCTCTACTTTAACAGCAAATCCAGCAGGTGCTTTTTGTGACACTACCATTTCTTTATCAAATGAAATTAATACCTTACTCCCCTCTGCATTTGTCTCTGTTTTTACAAAGGTGGGTGCGTTTGCAGTAGTCTTTACGCTGATTACATTACTTGCTTCTGATACGTTTCCTGCTTTATCGTAGGCTTTAACAGAAAAGGAATATTCTATCCCCGATTTAATTCCCGTCACTTTATAAGTTGTTCCTGTTACTTTTTCTATTAATGCTTCATCTAGGTATATTTCATATCCAACTACGCCCACATTATCAGTGGCTTGATCCCATGCTAAAGTTACGCTAGTGCCAGTTTTATTGGTACTTCGTAAATTTTGTGGCACCGTTGGTGCTTCTGTATCGGTGCTTGTATTTTGAGTGATTGTTTCACTCCACCCACTTGTCATTTGTGCATTTTTTGCTCTTATACGATATCTATGCTCACTCGAATTTGCTAATCCTGTATGCTCATAGCTAGTTCTATTTCCGTTGTCTATGGCATTGCCATCTACTTCTATTTCATAGCTAGTGGCATTTGCTACTGCATCCCATGTTACGGTAATGCTGTTCATGGTTGCCGTTGCTGTAATGTTCTTTGGCGATTCGAGTAAGGTAACTTTACTGATTCTATTGCTTTCCTCCGATACGTTCCCTGCTTTATCATAGGCTTTTATGGCAAAGGAATATTCTGTCCCAGGTTCAAGTCCTGTTACTGTGTATGTTATTCCTGTTACTTTTTCTACTAATACAGTGCCCTTATATATTTCATATCCAACTACGCCCACATTGTCACTTGCTTCATCCCATGCTAATGTTATGCTTGTACTGGTTTTATCTGCACTTTTTAAATTTTGTGGCACTGTCGGTGCTTCTGTATCTTCTGTTGTGTAGTGCTCTGGATTTACTATTATTGTTTCACTGGCTTCTGATATGTTACCGGCATGATCATATGCTTTGACGTAAAAGGCATAGGCAGTTTCACTGGAAAGCCCTTTTGCTATATAGTATGGGCTATCGTTAGTAGCTATTTTTTCTCCATCTTGGTATATTTCGTACCCTTTCACTCCTATATCATCTTTTGAAGATTTCCAATATATCTTATAGGTGCTTCCTGATTGTTTCCCTACTATTTCTTGTGGTACTGTCGGTGCTTCTGTATCTTGCCCTTTATAGTACTCTGGATTTGCTATTATTGTTTCACTAGCCTCTGATATGTTACCGGCATCGTCATATGCTTTGACGTAGAATGCATAGGCCGTTTTTTTATAAAGCTCTTCTACTTCCCAATATGTTCTATTGGTAATAGCTATTTTTTCTCCATCTTGGTATACTACATACCCTTTTACTTTTACGTTATCTTCTGAGGCACTCCACCTAATCTTATAGAATCTTCTTGACATTATCCCTATTATATCTTGTGGTACTGTTGGTGCTGCTATGTCTTCTACTGTGTAGTACCACGGATTGGCTATTATTGTTTTACTAGCTTGTGATATATTACCGGCATTGTCATATGCTTTAACGTAAAATTCGTATGATGTTTCACTGGAAAGCCCTTCTGCTTCATAATTGGTTTCCTCTGTGGTAGCTATTTTTTCTCCATCTTGGTACACTTCATAGCCTTTTACTCCTATGTCGTCTTTTGCAGATTTCCAATGTATCTTATAGATGCTTCCTGATTGTTCCCCTCTTATATCTTGTGGTACTGTTGGTGCTTCTGTATCTTCTCCTGTGTAGCTTTCTGGATTAGCTATTATTGTTTCACTAGCTTCTGATATGTTACCGGCATCATCATATGCTTTAACGTAAAATTCACATGATGTTTCACTGGAAAGTCCTTCTGCTTCATAGTTGGTTTCCTCTGTGATGGCTATTTTTTCTCCATCTTTGTATATTTCATAGCCTTTTACTTTTACGTTATCTTCTGAGGCACTCCAATTAATCTTATAGGTGCTTCCTGATTGTTTCCCTGTTATATCTTGTGGTACTGTTGGTGCTTCTGTGTCTTCTGCTGTGTAGTACTCTGGATTGACAATTATTGTTTCACTAGCTTCTGATATGTTACCAGCATGATCATATGCTTTGAAGTAAAAAGTATAAGCAATTTTTCTGGAAATCCCTTCTGCCATATAGTAGGGTCTATCGGTAGTAGCTATTTTTTTCCCATCTTTGTATATTTCGTACCCTTTTACTCCTATATTGTCTTTTGAAGATTTCCAATATATCTTATAGGTGCTTCCTGATAGTTTCCCTGTTATATCTTGTGGTACTGTTGGTGCTTCTGTATCTTCTCCTTTGTAGTACTGTGGATTAGCTATTATTGTTTCACTAGCCTCTGATATGTTACCGGCAGCATCATATGCTTTGATGTAAAAAACATATGCGGCTTTACTATAAATCTTTTCTGCTTCGTAGCTTGTTCTATTGGTTGTAGCTATTTTTTCTCCGTCTTTGTATATTTCATAGCCCGTTACTTTTACGTTATCTTTTGAGGGACTCCAATATATCTTATATGAGCTTCTTGATATTACACCTCTTATATCTTGTGGTACCGTTGGTGCTTCTGTGTCTGTTTCTGCTTCTGTGTCTGTTTTTATTTCTGTGACTATTGGAGCTGTTTTAGGTGTTTCTATTTTTGCTTCATCTTCGGCTTCTATTTCAATTTCTGTTTCTGTAACCGCAGGAGGTGTTTCAGGTGTTTCAGGTGTTTCAGGTGTTTCAGGTGTTTCAGGTGTTTCAGGTGTTTCAGGTGTTTCAGGTGTTTCAGGTGTTTCAGGTGTTTCAGGTATTTCTGCTTCGGCTTCTATTTCAGTTTTTGTAACCGTTGTAGCTGTTTTACTTGATTCCGTTGTTTCTCTCCTACTAATAGCTAAAGCAGTCAATGGTATACACTGCATCACCATCATAACCAAAGT
>JAQUGH010000119.1 GCA_028684195.1 Clostridia bacterium
GGGGCTTTATTTTTATTAGAAATCCGGTTGTAAAAAGAAAATATAACCAAATGGATATTGTGAAATTTTTCGGCTATGAAGAAATAAAAAAAGAAGCAGAAAGTGCAGGATGGCAATTAGAACGCAAAGAATTTTTAGCACTTGTGGTTACTGCGGTAGGTACAGCTACTTTTATTGCTTTAGTTATTGAAAATGTATTTTACATTATTGGGGGAATTGTGGGGGGATTTTATTTACCCAAATTCGTAGTAATGCAGATAAAAAAGCATAAAAGATATTCGTTTTTTGAAGCTCTTCCAGATTCCCTTAAATTTATAGTAGCAAAATTAATAGATTACGGCAGTATTCCCAAAGCAATGGAGTCGGCGCTTCCTGATATAGCACCTCACATTAGAGAACCTTTTAATAAATTTGTAAAATCAATCAAACTAAATCTTACAGTTGAACAAGCACTGACAGAATTAGCCAACGAAGTAAAAATAAGAAAATTTACTGATTTTACAGAGACCCTTCTTTTGGCACACACAGAAGGGATTAATGAACATTCTGTTAATACACTCAATACTATTATAGATACAATGGTTGAGGATGTCAGAGCCATAAAAAACATACAAATAATATGCAAAAAAGACAAACAGGATGTATTAGTAGTTTTACTTGTATGCTGGTTTATTCCGATTGCGTTATCTTTTTTAAACTCAAATAATATTAACTTATTTCTGGATACCTTCATTGGACAAATGATAATGTTTAGCTACTTTTTGACGACTATATTTGTGGTTGTTAAAGGGGATGAATATTCTTCCCTTGATCTTGATGAACTCTAGTAAAGTATTGCTGTAATTTAATCTATGAAAAATTGGCTTAAGGAGGGGAATGTTATTACGGTAGTATTTTTGATGTTGTGGTTAGCTGTTTTTGCATTAACCTTTGCTATTTTAAATATGATTTTACCTAAAAAACAAGTTAATTTAGATTTAGCTAAAAGGGCACAAAATTTTTTGCTATCTGATTATGAATTGGTGCAAAAAAAAGAAGGATGGTTAGTAAATAAAGTAGTTGAAATAATACCTAGATTAGAAAATATAACGAATACAGGTTTTGCGGGAATTAGCAATTTAAGAAGAATGATTGAATTATTGGGAGCTAAAAAAAGCTTTGAACATGTTGTAGCAGATTTTATATTAAAGTCTGCTTTACTAGGAGGGTTAATGGTAGCTGTGCCAGTGATAACAGGGGTTAAGGGGTATTTGTTACTAGCACCTGTTGGGTTTATTGTAGTATTAGTAATTCAATATAGGTCAGTTTTTAATTCCTATAAAGCCTGGCAAAATGAGCTTGTGAAAGATTTGCCACTGTTAATTGACAAAATCCAGATTAGTCTCGAAGCAGGTAAACCTATTTTGCATGCTTTACAACAAGTATATAAAACAGCTAGTCCACGTTTAAAGAGAATGCTGGAAAAGCTTATACTTGATATGCAAATCATGAAGCAAACGGAAGCTATGGATAGATTTGCACGAGCCACAGGTATCCCAGAGATGCTCAATTTTTCAGCCACAGTAAAAATATCTATTGAAAATGGATATGAAAAATCTCGTAAAAATTTTGAAATGTTAAAGCATGATATAAGGAAACTAAGGGTAATCAGTTTAAATGAAATGACGAGGAATAAACCTGAAAATTTACGAAAGCTACAGCTGCTAATGGCTTTAAATGCTGCTGTAGCGATGGGGTATACGTTTTTCACGATATTTAAAGAAGTGGATAAATCTTTGTAAAACGACGTTTTAAAATTAAAAAAGGGGGAATTCAAATGTTAACCAAATTAGAAAAAGTAAATGAGAAAAGTATTAAGGGGTATATTTTATTGAGATATCAATTAAAAAAAATAATATGTAATCAAAAAGGGGATGTAACGACGGTAGGAATACTTGGGTGGGCTGCTCTTGTCATTACGTTAATTGTTTTAGCACATGACAAATTAAATAATTGGCTTCCAGATTTTCTTAAAGTTAAAATTTTTGATCGAGCTAATACTTTATAATATTTCATTAAGGTAGGTTAATGAAAACTATGCGAAAATTTATTGAGGGTATTAAAAGTGATAATCGAGGGCTTTCTGAAACAATTGCAATAGTATATTCTTTATTGATTTTTATGGTGTTTGCTGTTTTATACGTAGATTTGTACGGATATTTCTATACAAAAAATAATTTAAAACAGGCAGTGGACGAAACTATTATTTTAATGAAAGCAGATAATGGTTATGATGACACAGTGACAAGACAGTATTTTGATAATATTGTTTTAAAGCTAGGTCTTGATACAACTAAAATAACCTTGAGTGGTACGCCTAAGATTGTACAACGTGGTGAGCTAATGGAACTGAAAGCATCAACTGCTTATGAGGTCAAAGGGTTAAGACCCTTTAATCATAATATTACTTTAAATATTATTGTTCATTCAGAAGGTCTTGCTCATGCTAAAGTCAGATAATAAGGGGTGATATGGGTAAATGCCGAAAATAATTTATTTAATATTAATTAGTCTCTTGTTATTGGTGGTAATGTTTGATACTAATATTTATTTTACTTCAATTAGCAACTTCCGCGATGCTATAGATCAGGCACTGGATGCTAGTCTTATTGCAGGGATGGAGGAAGACAGTGTGGGACATGGGAAGATGGGAATTAAAAATACAGAAATTGAGAATACCAAAGCCTATCAAGCTGCAAGGGAAAGCTTAAGAAAAAATCTACAACTTGACAATTCCCTTGAAAGTTCGTTATATTCAGATTCTAACTTTGAATTTACAATTGAAAGCAATCCCTTACCGATAGCTAAAGGGAAGTTTAGTACCAAGATACATTTGCTGTGTTTAAAAATATTGCAAATAAAGGGTGTGCCTTATAGCATAAGTAAAAATCAAGAATTTTCAAGTGAATATGTTTACTAGAAATGGGGGTAATGGTTTTATGCGAAGTACGAAGAGATATTGGAATGTGTATACAAGATTGCTTCTGATTATTTTTCTTGCACTGCTAGCAGCAGTGGGAACAACTTATTTAAATAAAAATTATATAGATAGTAAGGTAGAAATGATTAAGGTTGTAGTTCCTTCTGAACATATTAAACCGTACACGGAATTGACAAAAGGTTTATTAACTTATCGGGATGTAATTAAATCAGAAATACCTGGTGATGCAATTTATGACAAAGAGGAATTTTTAAAAGAGGGGTCAAAATTCACTGGAGAAATAGGGCTTGTTAAAGGATATCCTGTCAAGGAATCTTTAACAGTAAACTCATTTGATAGTGTTTTTGGAGCTGCCATTGCGTTAAAAGATGGGAAATCATATTTAGGAATAGCTACAGATCAAGTTAGATCACAACTTGTAAAACCGGGAACTTTAGTTGATCTGTATTGTTTTATAGAAGGAGATACACAAACAGGGGAATCTGTGGTTATTTCAAAAATTGAAGAACCACTGTTTGCCAGTTTATATGTGCATTCATTGAAGGGGAAAAATAACGAGGAATTAAAGGGAGCGGAAGGAGAATCAAGTCCTGCGGTAGTAGTGGTCGAAACTGTATCACCTGAACAGACAAGCAAAATAATACGTTATCAGATGAGCGGAAAAATGTATCTAGTTCCAGTGGGAGCTGATTCCAAAAAGCATATGGCGGAGTTGACAGAAAAGGTCTGATTTTTAGTGCGGAAAAATTTCACTTTGAGAACTGTTTATGCAAATTTGATTGATGGTGTGATTTTTTTAAAATTATGTAGCAAAAGAGGATTCTTATACAAAGATACAAGATAGAGATTATATAGTTATGTGTCTTGATGAACCCACATCTGCCTTGGATCCCGAATTAAGAGAAGGAATAGCAAGCACGATTGAAGATTTGGCTGAACAAGGTATAGGGATTTTATTAATAACACACGATATGGGGTTTGCGAAAAGAGTTGCTCATCGAGTTATTTTTATGGATGAAGGGCAAATTATTGAAGAAGGTAGTAAGAAGGAGTTCTTTGATAATATGGAGAATAAAAGAATAAAAAAGTTTATTAATTTATAGTTGTAAAAAATATTGCGTTAAAAAGAGGATTTATTTAATAATATATTGAAAATTAGAGTAAGGTTATTATAAATAAAGTTAAGTTAATCCAGAAGACAGATACTGGGAAAAACACGCATAAAAGGAGAGGCGATAGAAATGAGTTTTCCATATACTAGAATGCGAAGATTGAGAAAATCATCTGTGTTAAGAAACATGGTGAGAGAAGTAGAGTTTAGTACTAATGATCTTATTTATCCCATGTTTGTCACACATGGAAAGGGAATTAAAAATCCTGTTGAGTCTTTGCCCGGCATATATCAATTCTCAATTGATACTCTTTTGTTTGAGTTAGAAAATGTTGTTAATGCAGGCATTCCTTCTATAATTCTTTTTGGGATACCTGAAAAAAAGGATTCGCTTGGTTCAGAGGCTTATGCGGATGATGGAATTATTCAACAGGCTATAACTCGAATCAAGAAAGAGTATCCTGATCTGATTGTTGTTAGTGATGTTTGTTTATGCGAATATACAGATCATGGGCATTGTGGAGTTGTAAAAAATGGGAAGATTTTAAATGATATTACTTTAGATTTTTTAGTTCAAGTGTCTCTTTCACATGCACGTGCAGGTGTGGATATCATTGCTCCTTCTGATATGATGGATGGAAGAATAGGTGCTATTAGGGAAGCACTTAACCGTGATGGTTACGAAGATGTTTTATTAATGTCCTATTCAGTTAAGTATGCATCCTCTTTTAATGGACCTTTTCGTGAAGCAGTTGGAACTGTTCCTAAGTTCGGAGATAGAAGTACATATCAAATGGATTATAGAACTGGTTGGCGACAGGCTCTGCGAGAAACTGCTTTGGATTTGGAAGAAGGAGCCGACATTATTATGGTAAAACCTGCTTTAGCGTATATGGATATTATTAGAAAGGTCAGGGATGAGTGTCTTTGTCCGATAGCAACGTTTAATGTTAGTGGTGAATATGCCATGCTGAAAGCGGCAGCTATGAAGGGCTGGATTGATGAGAAAAAAGTTGTTATGGAGATAATGTCGGGCTTCAAAAGGGCAGGAGCTGATTTAATCTTGACATATTCTGCTCTTGATATTGCTCGTTGGTTAAAAGAATTAGATTAAAGGAAAAAGGTAGAAAAACCCAACCTGTAAGGTGATACTTGGCTTATCTTATACTAAAGGCAATTAAACATTTTTAATTGCCTTTAGTAATGTTGCAAAAAAACATCTTGATTATATAGTAAAAAAAACGTATATTTGTAGTGACACAAAATAATATTTAGACAAGGGGAAATATTATTTAAATAATTAATTATAGTCAGTTTTATAGTATTTATTTTTTTAATCGAATATAAGTAAGGAGGAATTGTTTTGATAAGTGTTCCACCAGAATTTTATGGAAAACTAAGAAAACATATGGTCAAAGTGCCCGAAGTAATAAATCATGTTGGAGGAATAAGAATATTTGGAAAACTAATAAAATCATTAGTATTTAGTACGGATGTTGCGGTTATTAAAAATTGTAATGCAAATGCTGTAATTGCAGTTTATCCCTTTACTCCGCAACCAATAATTACGCAATCTATAATTAATACATCAGATGTTCCTGTATTTTGTGGAGTAGGTGGGGGTACTACGACAGGAAATCGTGTTGTTAATTTAGCTGTACATGCTGAATATCAAGGTGCAATGGGAGTGGTTGTGAATGTGCCAACTACTAATGAAGTAATAAAAAAATTAAGTAAAAAAATTGATATACCTGTAATTGTAACAATAGGATCAGAAAAGGATAATTTTAGAGAACGAATAAATGCAGGTGCATCTATATTTAATGTCTCTGGAGCATCTAAAACTGTAGATATTGTTAAAAGAATTCATGATCAGTTTCCTGAGATGCCTATTATTGCAACAGGAGGTCCGAATGAGGATACCATAATGGAAACAATTGAAGCAGGTGCGAATGCAATTACATTTACTCCACCTACTACAGCTGAAATATTTAAAACAATGATGCAAAATTATCGAAGAGAATTATAGGTATGAGTGGTATGTAGCTTCTATCAAGGAAGGGTTCTTGATTAAGAAAGTTGGTGCAAAATGGCAGATTATATAGTAACATATTCTAAAACAATGTTTTATCCGTTAGAGCCGATAAAAGAGGATATAAAAATTGAGGATATTGCTCACTCCTTGTCTTTAATGACAAGGGCTAATGGACATTTTGAACATTTTTATTCTGTCGCTCAACATAGCATTGATTGTTACAAAGAGGCAAAAAGTCGTGGATATTCGCCAAGGGTGCAGCTTGGATGTCTTTTGCATGATGCGAGTGAAAGCTATATATCTGACTTAACAAGACCAGTAAAACGGAACATTCCTGAGTACTTCATTATTGAAGAAAAGTTACAGAAGGTAATTTATGATAAATATGGACTTGGTGATTTATCAAAGAGTGAAAAAGATCAAATAATTGATGTTGATGATAGTCTTTTGTTTTTTGAGTTTGAAGCATTAATGGACATTAGGATATCTGATATTGAACCGAAAAAAATTATGCAACATGATTTT
>JAQUGH010000120.1 GCA_028684195.1 Clostridia bacterium
TTAGTCTCAACTTTTCTATTTTCAAATTTCCTAGTTTCAAAGTGTTTCCCAGGCAGGTCTTTTTTATTGCCATCGGAATGCTTTGAATACGCTTCTTTTGGGATTTTCATTTTTATTTCTTTTTCAATATCATGAAGTAATCTTTCATCCTTTGGAGTTACAAATGTTGTCGCAATACCTTCTTCACCCATTCGACCAGTACGACCTATTCTATGAATATACATCTCAGGACTCTCTGGAACATCATAGTTATAGATGTGAGTTACACCTGTAATATCAAGACCTCGAGCGGCGATATCAGTAGCAATGAGGTACTGGAACTTTGCTTTTCTAAAAGATTTCATAACCCTTTGTCTAGCACTTTGAGTCAGACTTCCATGAAGCTTATTACAAAGATATTTTTTAAGAAGCATTTCCTCTTCGAGTTTGTCGGCACGTCGTTTAGTTCTACAAAATATAATAGCCAAAAACGGATTTGTTTTATCCAATTCATTAAATAAAGCTTCTTGTTTCCATCGATCAGAAGAAGTGACAACTTTTTGTTTGATTGAATCCAAAGTAATATTTTCTTTTTTTACTGTTAATTCTAAGGGGTTATTCATAAACTTATAAGCAAGTTTTTTTACGTTGGAATTTAAAGTCGCAGAAAAGCATAATATTTGTTTATTTTTATTTGTGCTTTTCAAAATCATTTCAATTTCAGTTTTAAACCCTATATCGAGCATTTGATCTGCTTCATCTAATACTAACGTTTTCAAATGATTTAATTTGATAGTCTTACGTCTGATATGATCTAAAAGTCTCCCTGGTGTTGCAATTACTAGATCAACTTTATTTTTTAATTTATGAAGTTGATCATTAATGTTTTGACCACCAAAAGCAGCTAATATTTTCACATTACTATCCAGAGCAAGTTTTTTTGCTTCAGAGGTAATTTGAATAGCCAGTTCTCTAGTAGGGGTGATAATTAGCCCTTGTATATGAACATTAGCACTGTCATATTGTTGAAACATAGGAAGCAAAAAAGCTAAAGTTTTACCGGTTCCAGTTTGTGCTTCTGCCATTAGATCATTACTATCCATTATCTTTGGTATAGTAAGACTTTGTATGGGGGTAGGAGAAGTTATGCCTTGCTTTTTTAAGTTGTTTAATAGCTCTTCATTTAAACCTAATTCTCTAAATGTATTCATTTTACATTCCTTTTCTTAAAGTACTTTACTTTTATTATGCAAACTTGATAAGTATAGCATAGAAATATTAGCTATTACAATTAATAGTTAATATTTTTTTCATAGTGACTGTTAAAACATAATGTACCCATAAAGTAAGACCTAATTCAAAGAAATTCAAAACAAATCTGTGATATAAAAATATAATTAAATATGTTTACAAGGGTAACAAATATGTATATAATACTGATACAAACTGATACCAATATGTATCAGGGAGGGAGATGAGCGTTGCGTTGCTTAGTTTAGATAAGTTCACACAGATGATATCGGATAAGTCTGTTTTTGATCTTGAGAAGATGCTCTATAAATACGGAAAAGAGGAACTAATTGGTTTTATCGAGACCCTTCAAAAGAGCTTTTACATGTTATTACCTCTCAAAGATTTTGATGGCAATAATATTACATTGCTTTCTTGTAAAATTAATTTAACTTCACAACTTAAAAAGATTTTGCTTAAAGCATATGATGGGCAAAAATATGGTTTTCAGGCCATGGAAAGTGAAATCATATCAACACTTGCCATAGAGCGTATAGAATCGACAAGAGATAGTGTGCGAAAACTACTCTTAGGTGGAGCACCGACAGATGAAAACAATAAAAAAGCATATGGTATAAAGAAAGGACTCGATTTTATTTCAGATACATCAAATGAGATATCTGAGGAAAATCTTCATATGTTGTATATGCTTTCAGTGGGGGATTATTTAAGCAGAGATGATGCATTGCCCAAAAAATCTCTTTACAGAGATGATGTTGTATATGTAGTGGGGGATAATATTACACACGAAGGTCTATCATGGAAGAAGATACCCAAGTATATGGACGATTTAATAAATTATATCAATACGAACGATGATTTGGATCAGGTAGTAAAATCAATTGTTATACACTATTATTTTGTGTATCTTCATCCTTATTTTGATGGTAATGGTAGAATGGCACGACTTTTACAGTTATGGTATTTGGTACAGATGGGATATTCTCAAGCTTTATTTATACCTTTTTCTGCCTTCATAAATGAAAGTAAGGGAAAGTACTATAAAGCTTTTACAAAAATATCTGGTAACAGAAAAGTATCGGGAGTCCTGGATATTACACCGTTTGTTTTATATTTTACGGAGCATGTATTTGCTAAGTTGGGTAAGAAAACGATAGCTATAAAAGTATTGAGTGATATTGAAACACTTTTATCGAATGGCTTTGTCACAGTGAAAGAAAAGGAACTTATCAATTATGTTCTATCAACTTATGGATATAATGAATTTTCGACAAAACAATTGGAAAAGGACTTTGGAAACGCTGCTTATGCGACTATCCGAGGATTTGTTATTAAGTTTGAGGAACATGGTATACTAGCAAAAGTGAAGTATGGGCAACGGGTAAAATATAGAATTGTATAGGGAATAATGACGTTATAAATGAGAATGTAGAATACAGAATTAGTTGGAAGAGTTGGAAAGAAAAAACGATTGATAAATGAATATTTAACAATCGTTGAGGAATAGCTGAAACGTTGTTGTAGTATTGTTATTCGAGTTTCGAACTTCGAGCCTCGAAAAAACCGTCCCTACGTTTGCCCTATGTTTGCTTTTGCCTGTTGACATAAAACTTGCGTTGTGATATAAAAAAGTAAGAGTTAGCACTCGAAGAAGGAGAGTGCTAATAACAGAACAAATTAGAGCAATTGTTTAGTTGTTACGTTGAAAGGGGAAGATTTATTTGGCAAAGAAAGAGTTTAAAGCGGAATCTAAAAGATTGTTGGATTTGATGATTAATTCAATTTATACGAACAAGGAGATTTTTTTAAGAGAGCTTATTTCTAATGCAAGTGATGCTATTGATAAAATTTATTACAAAGCATTAGCAGATGATTCAATGGATTTCAACAAAGAGGACTACTATATTAAAATTGTACTTGATAGGGAAAATAAAGTATTAAAAATTTCCGATACAGGTATTGGGATGATGAAACAAGAGCTTGAAGATAATTTAGGGATTATTGCCAAGAGTGGGTCGTTAGCTTTTAAAGATGAAAATGAATTAAAAGATGGTTATGATATTATAGGGCAGTTTGGAGTTGGATTTTACTCTGCATTTATGGTAGCTGACGTTGTTACTGTTATAAGCAAGGCATTGGGTAGTGATGAGGCTTATAAGTGGGAATCAGAAGGTGCAGATGGGTACACTATTGAGCCATGTGAAAAAGCTTCGGTTGGCACAGATATTATTCTCAAAATTAAAGAGAATTCGGAGGATGAAAATTTTGAAGATTATTTAGAGGAGTATAGATTAGAATCCATTATTAAAAAGTACTCCGATTTTGTTAGATATCCTATTAAGATGGATATGACGAAGACAAGACTTAAAGAAGGAAGTGATAAAGAAAGTAGTGATAAGGAAGGCAACGACAAAGAAGGTAGCAATAAAGAATACGAGGAATATGTAGAAGAAGAAATTATTAATAGTATGGTACCTATTTGGAAAAAGAATAAAAACGAACTTACCCAAGAGGATTACGATAATTTTTACTCTGAAAAGCACTACGGTTATGATAAACCAATAAAACATATCCATATTAGTGCCGAAGGAACAGTGAGTTATAAGGCAATCTTGTTTATTCCAGAAAAAATGCCCTTCGATTTTTATACAAAAGAAAATGAAAAAGGTTTAGAGCTATATTCAAAAGGCGTTTTGATTATGGATAAATGTGCAGAGCTGTTGCCTGATTATTTTAGCTTTGTAACAGGGATGGTGGATTCAGAGGATTTATCTCTTAACATTTCCAGGGAAATGTTACAGCATGATAGGCAGTTAAAGCTTATTGCAAAAAATATTAAAACTAAAATCAAGAATGAATTAAAAGAAATTTTAAAGAATGACCGAGATATGTATGAAGAGTTCTACAAATCCTTTGGAAGACAGTTGAAATATGGGATTTACAGTGATTTTGGGAGTAATAAAGACGTTTTACAAGATTTATTAATGTTCTATTCATCAAAAGAGAAAAAAATGGTTACTTTAGATGAATATGTTGCAAGAATGCCTGAAGAACAGAAATATATTTACTATGCGTCAGGTGAATCAATAGAAAAGATAGAAAAACTTCCACAAACAGAAGTTGTAGCTGATAAAGGATATGAAATTTTATACTTTGCTGATGATGTTGACGAATTTGCGATATCAATGTTAAGGATATTTAAAGAAAAGGAATTCAAATCTGTCTCGAGCGGTGATTTAGGTATAGAAACAGAGGAAGATAAAGCTTCTGATGAAGATGAAAAGGATAATAAAGAATTGTTTGATCGTATGAAAGAAATTTTGTCAGACAAAGTCAAAGCTGTTGTAGCATCCAAAAGATTAAAAAACCATCCTGTATGCTTATCCAATGAGGGAGAGGTTACCATAGAGATGGAGAAAATAATAAACTCTATGCCCAATAACCAAAATGTAAAAGCAGCTAAGGTGTTAGAAATTAACATAAATCACGATGTCTTCAAATCATTAAAAGAAGCATGTGAAAAGGATAATGATAAGCTTAAACTATATACCGATTTATTGTATAATCAGGCTTTACTGATTGAAGGATTATCAATAGAGGATCCGGTGGAATTCACAAATAATATCTGCAAAATAATGATGTAGATATTACTGCTACTTGGATTAATAGAGGAGACAAAGGGGACGGTTCCTTTTTGTCTCCTCTTTTTATACCTTTAGGTATGGTAGAAAATATTTATTGAAATAATAATTATAATTGTTTATACTTATAAAGTAATACAAAAATGTGGTATCTATCTTAATATAAAGTATTAATACAAAGTATTAGGAGGTAGAGAGGATGAGCTTCTTAGAAAAACAGGTAGAAAATATAATTATTCATAGAGGCGAATCACGTATGAAAGATGTGCAGCAAAATTTTATCAATAAACAACTTGAACTTAAAAGGATATTCCAAAAATGGGTTTCAAATAGTGAGAAAAAATGTAAAAAAGATTTAAATAGCCCGTTAAGATTGTCAGATAAAAAGTATAAAAAAGCAGAATCTATATTAGGTGAGATTCAAAATATGACAACAGGACAAATCGATACTACTGAATGTTGGGCAGAAAAATTAAAAGTCCCGTTTAACAAAGAAAACTGTTTAAAGCAAGTAGAGGCTAATTATAAACAGGCAAAAAGCCAATTAGAGGAAATGTGGGGGAATTTACAACAAGAAGATGGAAAAGCAGTAGATTTAGCTTGTTGGGCAACGTATGCTTGGTGTATAGCGGAGTCGTTAAATAAAAAAAACTTTGAAACATTGAGCAAAGATGTGAACAAAGATGTGAACAAAGATGTGAACAAAGATGTGAACAAAGATGTGAACAAAGATGTGAACAAAGATGTGAACAAAGATGTGAACAAAGATGTGAACAAAGATGTGAACAAAGATGTGCATGAAAAAACTTGTCTCATTGAAGATGAATTAAAATTTGACCCAACTACACCAAAATATCCTGATGATTATGCAAAAGTTTGTCAACAGATGCAAACGGAGTTTAAAGCTAGGCTGGATAGATATATAGATAAATTAGCAGATTATAACAAGAAAAAAATAGAACTTTTAGGAGTTAATATAGAATGCAAATCGTCAGAATTAGAATTAAACATTCAGGAGCCTTCAATATTAAAGGCGAATGAAGTGTATAAAATAGCATTAGAAAATGCGAAATATCAATTTTATATGTCAATCGGTAAAGGTAAGCCTTTAAAGGAGGCTAAGGATGAATGGAAAGAGGCTAAAGAAGCTATTAAGAAGAATTATGATGCTAAAGATGCTACAGTGGATAGATTATTAGAAGTAACGGATCCTTATATAGATGAAAAAGGAAAAGCTAAAATAAAAATACCTTATACGACAATGTGTGAAATTTCAGAAGCTTGTGGGGGTATAGTATGTAAACAGATGGAAAATAATTGTAAAGTGCTGCAAATACAAGCAGGAATAAAAGTTGAAGTTAAGAAGAAACGTGAATCATTGCAGAAAAAGCCTACAAAAAAAGATTTGCCTGAGACAGGTAGTAACATAACTGTTCCAAAAGGAAAAAAACGGAATTCTAAACAAGTTCCACAACATGGGTTGGGATAGAATGTTTGTTTAAGAGAAATCCATTTTTATATCTACGACTATAATGACGAGAGTGGACATTCGGGGATGGTTCTGCTTTGTCCACTGTTTTGTCCAAGGATACTATTTCTTTCAAAATTTTAAATAAATTGTCTAAATGTGTCTAACACTTTTCTACACGGCTTTCGCATGAAGAAAAATAATGTAAATAATAAATAAAAATGACATTTTGGAAATTGCTATAAACCCATAAAAAATAAGGGTTCATAGCAATTTTTTTATTGATTTATGATGTAAAATGTT
>JAQUGH010000121.1 GCA_028684195.1 Clostridia bacterium
TACTTTTATTAATTTTTTTGTTATTGGAACACTCTTCTATCAAGGCAGAATAAACCATCTGTTCTATCTTATCCTGTGAAGTGAAACTAAAAGGCGGTAACTTCGTGGCAGTAATTGGTGAAGGCTTTGCATACCATTCTTCTGGTGAATTATAAGAACCTTCTTCTACATTATTTCTATCTTCCAATATTTCAATACACAACTTCATCATTATATGAGCCTTAAGTCCTTTGGCTTCACCACTTTCAAATAAAGATAACATATATTCTAAGCCATCATCGCCCATTTTAATAACATCTTCGTATTCATATTGATGAGCCTTAATATAGTCTGTTTGGCTTGATGATTCTTGCGGTGAGGACATAATAATTTCTAATTTATCCTCCACTTTTTTGCCAATCTCAGGGCTAACACTTACTGTAGGTACATTTAAATCTGTAGGAATTCTCAAGGCACTCCAATCTTTCCTTTCTAACGTAGGTATAAACTCTTCTTTAAATACTTTTAGAGATGATGAATACTCTCGTAAATCTTTATCAAATAAATCATTCAAAAGGTCACGATTAAAAGGAAAAGAATAAACTCCCCTTCCATCATTAAAAGCGAAAGTAACATTATCTACATTATCAATGAGAGAAAGGATTACAGTTGCATTTATTAACATTTTATCCGTTACCGCAACAACACCATTGGATATTAACTCCTTTGACTTAATCAAATATTTTACAGTTACACCATACGGCTTAGATGAAGTTTGTAATGACATCCCCTTTCTATACTCCGCATAATGCAAATTACTTATAAGGTTACCTATATTACTTGCATTACCGATATAAGGAGTTTTACATTGGTACAGCTTTTCAGCATTTAATCCATCAACTACATTATTAACTTTCTGAGTATCTCCTACCGCATTTGTAAGACATAATCCTGTAACTGCACACGCAACAATAATTGCAACAATGCTCCAGATAAACTTGGGCTTTTTATAATAAGCAATCTGTTTGATTCGCTTCGTTACGTCCTTTTCCCCATTTTGCATAGAAGTAGTAGCTACCATAAATTTATTTTTCTTTAACGCTGTCTTGAGAAGTACCGAAGCATATTCCTTTTTATTATCGTAAACCTGTAAAACGTTATAGTCACAAAAAACTTCCATATCTCTCCTGAATACAAAGAAGCAATACCACATAAGAGGATTATACCAATAAGCACAAAGCAACAACGTTCCTATTATATTCCATGATATATCTCTATTTTTAAAGTGCATTAACTCATGTAAAAACACACTCTTTAGCTCTTGTTTAGTATATCCCTCCGGCACAATAATTTGAGGCTTTAAAATACCCTTTAACAAGGGAGTTTTTCCACCCAGTTTAAGCATTATAGGTGAATTAACATCTAATTTTTTCTTACATTCCTCTAACACACCAATAATATCCGCATCACTTATTACTTCAAACTTCCTTGATTTTAAATGGAAAGCCCCATATATTGCTACCATATATAAAAACATCACAATTGAACCCATTATCCAGATACCTCTTGCATTATTGGCGATATCCATCAATGTCTTACTGAGAACAAATTCTTTATCCTTATCGCCTACTACAATATTCCCTTTAACGAAAGTACTAACCTCCGGTTCTATACTTTCCATCACTCTAGCTACAGTTTCAATATTCTTTACCTGTGGGACAGAATTAAAAACGCTTATATTGCTTTCAGGTAAAACTGGAACCAAAAGCCTAACCGCAAGTACAAACCAAAGAGCAAACTGCCATTTGGGAGATATTTTATTATTAAGCAATCTCTTTACCATCAAGATGATAAGTGCTGTAACGGAAGTAGTTATAGCTATATTAATAAAACTCACCATTATTTTTCACCTCCATCTATGCTTTCTATTACCTTCTTAAGCTCTGCTACTTCCTCTTTGGAAAGTTTCTCCTGCTTAGCAAGAGTTGAAAGCATCATAGATATTGAACCATCAAAAACCCTTGTAAGAAAGCTTTTAGTTTCCTCTATTTTGCATTCTTTTTCTGGTGCAACAGGATAATATCTAAAGCTTGAACTTGAAGACTTATCAGCTTCAATTACTCCTTTTTCCTTAAGCCTTGTAACTAATGTTCTGATTGTCGTGTAACTCCAATTCGTTTCTTGAAGCTTATCGGCAATCTGTTTTAATGTTAAATTAGGCTCTTCCCATAAACAAACCATCACTTTCCATTCCGCTTCACTAATATTATATTTACTCATGACAAACATCCTCCTTGACTACATATGTAGTTCTATATATAGTTTACATATGTAGTCACATCTTGTCAAGAGGATAATTGGGGTCAGGCTTTTATAATTTTATAACTGAACTTTCTGTATATTTAAAATTTGTGCGCTTTTAAAACACATTATAAAATAGTAACAAATAAGAGAGCTTGTTACTATTTTATAACGAATCTAATATAACAAATGTAATAAAGGATTGAATGTTGCGAATCGTAATGTAGTTGCGATCACTATATAGATTCAAGTACTGCTTATGTATTACGAAGTCTACTTGCTAGATGTCATGAAATATATGATTTTATCTATTATAACTTTTGAAGCATCTACCTATATCTTTAGAAGACCCTATTGCTAAATTAAAGGTTAGTTTCACTATTCTAGGAGTGCAAAATTCAGATAGTAAACTAATAATTTAATACGCTTCTAAGTATAACTTTAGTTACCGCTGTAGGATATTCTTAATGGATATTTATTTACTGAGCTTTAAACTTACTAAAAATAGTCTGAGCCCATATCCATAAGACACCTCCTAATAATAGGGAACACCCTGATGAAATCCATAACTCGGATAATTTTAAAAGTCTATCATTAAAAATAAAAACATTAAACATTGGGAATAATGCTCCTCTGGTTAGTATTTGCGTACTTGTATAAACAATAATTACAACTAGCGACCAGCCAGAATTTGCTGTAACAGCCATAGCAAAAAATCCCAAGCCAGCAAAAAAGAATGCTTCAGCCCCAAGTTGCATGGTTAACGGTATAAAAATACTCATAGTGCATATACTGTCTATCAGGAATAACATTATTAACATTAATAACATATATAAGATAAAAAAAACAGCTGTTCTGGCAATCCCAAGTTGCCAACGCTTAATGGGATAACTAAATACCGTTTCACATCCAGGTTCTTCTAATATATCTTGAAATAAAAAGATACTCCACCAAGCAGCAAAAACAGGAAAAGTCAATTCTAGTGCCGGAATAATATGAGTTAATGCATCTTTTCTGATATAGCTATATATAATTAGTATTACTGCTATTAAGAACGGTATATACCTATTTATTCCCATGGTTCTCCAGTCAAAAAAGACGTCTAATTTTCCTTTCATTTTTCAACACTCTCCATTAAACATATATAACCATCTTCTAAAACAGGTGTCATAGAAATGGCTCCCTTAAACGGTGTATCTGATATGACACGCAGGTGATACATATCATTAATAAGTCGGCTAGAAATAATATTCCAATTATTTGATAAATTATAATACTCATTTAACGGAACAGAAATATCCCAAACTTTTCCCCTAGCAATTTCTGATAATGAATTCAAATCTCCACTTGCAAGAATTTTACCTTTATAAAGAATAGCTGCTTGTTCACAAGTAGCCTCAATATCCTCTACAATATGGGTAGAAATAATTACTATTGATTTTTTACCTAAATAATACAGTAATTTTCTAAATCTAATCCTTTCCTCCGGATCTAATCCAGCAGTAGGTTCGTCTACAATAATAATCCGAGGTTCACCCAAAATTGCTTGTGCTATACCTACGCGACGGATCATTCCACCAGACAATTCCCCTATCTTCTTATCCCGGTACTCAACTAAATTCACTTTTTCAAGCGCATCAAAAACTTTCTTTTCCCGACATTGATCTATTCCTTTTAAAACAGCAATATGTTTTAGAGCTTCTTGTACTTTTATTTGCTTATATAAAGAAAATTTTTGAGGAAGATAGCCAATTATATTACGTACTAAATGGGGTACTTTCCAATTAATGTCCCCCATGTTAATTTCCCCTGCTGTAGGCGAAATTAATGTCGATAAAATTCGCATAAAAGTAGTTTTCCCTGCTCCATTAGGTCCTAATAACCCAAACATACCATGAGTAATTTCGAGTGATATATCTGTTAGTGCAGGGAATTTGCCGTATTTTTTGGATATATTTTTTATCTCAAGCATTTTTATTTTTCTCCTTTCTTAATTTCCATTATTTTTAAAACATCTTCTAAATTCATCAGTTTATTTTTATCCAAAATACTTAACCATTCACAAAAAAACGACTGCAAAATATCCCGATTTGTTTTATTACCGTCAATAAAGTTTTTGATTTGTTTTGTAAACATTTCTTCTTCTTTTAAACCTAATTCCTCATAATTTTCCAAGTTGTTTTTTAAATAATTATATCTATCCAACCTTGATAATAAAATAGGTTTATACTTATCCCCGTCTGCTAAAGTATGGTTCATACTATACCAATAGTCATAACTTACTATAAACATATTTCTTATTTTTTCGTCTTGTTTAGCCATATTATAACTTCTGGTCAAAGAAGATAAGACTATTGGAACAAAAGTTGCCTTATTGTTTATTAAATCCCTATCATTTAATACTTGTTCTATACCTACAATTAGATGGTCTTCCAAATTCCATATTGACGTACTTGTCAGGCTTGATTCACGTGGAATGGAAAGAAATAATACTTTTGAATAATTAAAACCCTTACTAAGTGCAAAATCATCTTTAATGTATTCAGCGGTTTGTTCTATACTTTCGAGAAAGGTTGGAACTCCTTCAATCATTTTATTAAGAGATACCGGATAAATAACAGCTTTTGCATCAACTTTAGTTTCTGTAAGCATTCCCGCAACAAGGGATATTCCGCATGGTGCTTCGCCACTCCACAAGTTTTCCCCTTTTTTAGGGAGATTGGTAAATAAAGGTTGTGGGCCTAAATACCGAAGAGTAAATTTCGTTGGAATCCTTAGGTTCAAAGGATTCCGTATTAACTTTGATTCATCTACTTTCATTGATTGGTAGGAACCTGCTACCGGAAGCCATGGAAAATATGATGGTAGCATAACAGCTTGTTCATTGGCATAAAAGTACGGAGAACTGGTGCCTTCATAAATCATGGTAATCTTGTGCTGTACACCTACGTCCAATGTTTCAGGGAATAAAAGCAAAACCTGATCTCCAACCTGATTATATGATAATTCCAAATTACTTCCATCAAAAACTTTTTTAACCCTCAAATTATGATAAAGAGTAAATACTATTTTTTCAGTTTCTTTATGTGGTCTGATTTTCATAATAACTTTAGCTTTAAAGTTGCGAAAAACTTCCATATTAATTTCATATGATTCAATTGCAAAAGATACCGGATTTTTAAAAACAGGATATTTATTTGTAGCATAATAGTTACGATCATAATTTCTCACCGCATTTTCTTCATACCTAGTTGTTATCACTTGTTCTTCATCGGTATATAATGTGATTAGAGGTATATTAAAAGATAATAAAATAATTAAAACACTAATCATCTGCATCGTTGGCTTACAATTGCTTTTTTTTAAAACCGATATCATAAATAAAATCGAAATGTTTAATATCCATAACCCCTTTTGTAACCATCTATGAATCTCTAGTGGAAAACCATAAACAGGATCATATACTACATTAGGATCCATTTGCCCCAAATTTAAAAAATTTGCAATGGAATTTAAATCTATTTTTAATATTGCCATAAGAGGTTTAAAAACAGTTATGTTTAGAGGTCCAATAAACAACCAGATTATAATTAATAAAGGATACACTAATCTTGATTTAATATGCAATCCCATAAACATCCCTATGATTCCCGAAATAACAAGTGGAATTCCCCAATATAAAAATAGATAGAGAATAGATTTCCAATAAAAAGCAGAAGAAACATCATAATACCCGAAAATTAGATAAAGAATAATTACGGAAATACCGTTAAACATAATTATTACTGATAGTAAAACAAGAAATTTTGAAATTATCTTTGAGCTATATCCGTTTGGTAATACATAAAACATTTCATCCGACCAACAAAATACTTCATTTTGTACAAGAGATAACCCCAATATCATACTGGCAAATATTCCACCCTGAACTATAAAAGCTGTAGAGATTAATGCACCACCTGGATCAAACAATCGAAAACTACTGATAAAGTGATATGACACACTTAAAAAAGTTAATATTAAGAATACCCAACTTTCCCAATGGCGTATAAATAATAATAACTCAATTATGTATGAATTAATAATTTTTCTCATTGTACATTTCTCCTCTAGATTTATCTAACGTATAAGGTTTACTGATATATAGAGGAGCATTATATAAACGCTCCTCTATTTGTATGGAACATCTTTGTTACTGATTATTGATTAATTTGTAGCTTCTCCATAACCATTACAATCTGAATAGTAAGCTCCATTGGGATCAAGATGAACGTGTCAAGAGGAAAAACGGAGGGAAAA
>JAQUGH010000013.1 GCA_028684195.1 Clostridia bacterium
CTTGTTTTTAAATTATTACTTCACTATTACTCATTACTTATTTAATTGTCCATAACTTTTCATCAAACTCATTTTTAAGTATTCCTCTAATTCTTTCAAGTTTCCTCTTTTCAGCCTGATTACTGGCTAATTTACGGCTTGTACCTTGAAGATACAACCTTTTAGCAATCTTTCGATTAATGCCTAATTTCTTTTCATTGTCCCTAATATGAATAATCACATCCTTCATACGAATTGTTTGTAAGTACGATCCATCAAGTTTTTGTAAATGTTTTTTAGCTGCTACCCTTGCCCCACAGTCATCAGAAATAAAATAATTAAAATTTTTAGTAAATGCAAGCGCCATAGACTTTACTTCTCCAGCATCCTTATCCCTCTTTTTCGTCAAATCAACCTTCATTTCATTTGCAAGAAGTTGAATAGTTGAATTATATTCTCGAAGTTCAATCTCTGTTAAATCAGCAATTCCCATAACTGTAATTTCATTCGCACTAATCATTGCTTGAAGTTGTTCTAGTAAAGACTCTCCGAATATTAATTCCTCTTGAATTAAATACTCATGAATATATAAGTTATATCCGAAACTACTTAATACCTTGCTCAATAGTTTCTCGCCACTATATCCGCCAATTTTTAAGATTACATCGGTATCAATAAAAGAACTCTTAATCTTAATCTTCATCATCATAGTCTTCCTCCGCTTCTGGATTTTCAGAAGCACGACGTAAAAATTCATACATATCAAAATTATCATCCACTATACCAAAATCCTCAGGCTTCTTCTCAAGTAGATTTAGTCTATCTTGAAGTTCCTCATATGTACTCAATTCTTGTTCATATAATGTTAAAGCTTTATTGACGTAACCTCCAAGACGTTTTTCTTTTGTGACTTCAAAATTTTTTCTGCAACATTCATATCTTTCTGCAATGGATTTGATTTTAGAACTCTCCACATTAAGTAATTCTTCAATTATTCTTTCATCTGTTATCAGTCCTGTTTCAACAAAACGCTTAACAATAGTCTTATATGGCACAAGGAAAACATCTGATAATAGTACAGCTTTAGCAACGGTACTATACGTTTCTGGAAGCTCATTAAATCGCTCCTGTAACTTTTTTGTACCTACTAAAATTTCTGCGGCAAATCGATTAGCAATATTATCTGCCTTCTTAATTTCTTCACCAAACTTTTTGTTGTTTACATATTCTGTCATTAAATCTGCTGTAACAATTTCAAACTTCACTTTTGCAATATCTAATGAATGCGCTAATTCATGAGCTCCTGCAAATACTTGCTTTTCTAATTCAATTGCACTATTGATAATAAAATAATGTTTTTCATTCTTACAAACATAAATGCCCCATAGATGTTCTTCATTAAAAGTGTAGAAAATTAGAGTACCCACTTTTTCTAGCAAATCAAAAATTTCACACTTCAAATGTCCAGGGGCAGTTGGTGAATAATCTTGATTAATCAAAGCAACTTCAGCATTTATTTGCCTGATCTCCTCTTGTGATATTTTACTATTTAAGTAATCCATGACTAGCCAACTCCTCTTCCATAATTGAAAGATTACTCACCAAAGATAAAATAAAATCAGCCGTCTCATGGCTCTCAATTTTTCCATATAAATGAACAGCCTCTAACTCTTTTTCTTCCACAGTATTTTCCCCATTAATAAGCTCTTCAACAGACACATTTAGAAAACTCGATATTGCAACAAGTTCTTCTGTCTTAATCGCTTTCTTTCCCTTAATAATTTTATTAACAACTTGCTTTGAGGCACCTAACCCATTAGCTAAATCAACTTGCGACTTGTTTTGCTCTTTCAAATAAAAAAGAATATTCAATCCTATTTGCCTAGCATCCATGATTATCACTCCTTCTCCTTATATTATATGCTAAACACATAGTAAAGTAAACAAAACGTTTACCATTTGTTGTTTTCAATTATTAAACTTCATCATTGTACCTTAAAAAGCCATGTATAGTAAACATTATATTCATCTTCAGCAATATCCAAAAAACTTATTTTTTATTAAATATATAATATGCATTATTAATCCTAATATGCAATAAGATAAACTGTCATAATTTATTTCTCATTGTATTCTCCGTTAATGAATTATGAATTCAATAACTGCCAAATTTCGCTCACTAGCTTTTTTACTGATTCTAAATCAATGCAAGTTATTTCCCCCTGATAAGCCAACATGGTTACTTTACTTGCCCCGTTACTTCTTTAATTAACTTTGCGTTATCCTGTAATTCTATTTTAATTTTATCAATGGGTAATTCAGTTAAATTAGAATGACTTACAGTGTGCAGACCTATTTCATGACCAGCGTCAGCAATTTCTTTAGCTATTTGTGGGTATTTCTTGACCCAAATATTTGTGAGTAAAAATGTAGTTTTTATTTTATGCTTATCTAATATGTCTAACAGTTGCGAAGTTCTTGTGCTCCCCCAGGTAGCATCAAAAGAAATAGCCACCTTCTTTTCATCCGTATCTACTTCATAAATAGGCTTTAATCTACTATTGGATACCAATACACTTACAACATCATAAGCCACATTTTTAATTGGTATCAGAAAATATGTATTCATCAGTAGAGGAAAATATTAAAAAGCACCTCGTACCATGAGGCGTTTTTTAATATAGGTTATTTCGATTAAAGTATTTCTTAACATCATTATCAAGCTAGCGTGTCTTAATTACTTCTCCAGTGACGTTCTACCGGCCATCATCCCTATGATGTTGTGATTTATTAGGTCTTAAATCACTGTTACCTGGATTACCAATACCTAATTCCTCTCTAGCCTCTTTCACTTTTACATCCCACCGAGTAGATTTTGTTTCTTTAATAGTTACACCATTTGGAAACGTCATTGAATGAGTCCTTGATTCTTCAAGAAAAGGCTCACCATTTAAATCTCTTTCAAATTCTTTTAAAGGACTTTGTTTCTGTTCTTCAAAATCCTGTTTTCTATGTTCTTCTTCATATTTCTGTTTTCTACATTCTTCTTCCTCTTTCTGTTTTTGTTCTTTTTCTTTCTGTTTTTGTTTTCTACGTTCCTGTATTGAAATAATTGGAATACCTACCTCTTTATTAATAAAATCTTTCGTAGATGTATCAGAAAAACCTCTGTACCTCATATGATTAGCCATTTTTGTATTTTTATCAATCGTATTATTTACAATATGTTCAGTTTGTTTCAATTGTTTTATTAGTGCATCTTTTATTTCATCAACATCATCACAATGGTCTATTTTCGCTATTACTGTATCCAAATTTTCGCTTGTTTTGTTATATGCAAAATTGCGATTATTCTGCAAACTATTTTTTACTTCAACAAACTTTTTAAATAAACTCAGTCTACCATCCGAAGTAGGAAAAATTCTTTTCTGATTATTATTATGAATTTTTGTTATTGCAATTCCAATATCATAATTATTATTTATTGCTTTCCTAGATGCTTCATAATGATTTTCAGCAATTTTTCTAGCAACTATTTTAATATCATTAATATTTCCACTTGATTTATTCCATTTTTCAATATATTTTTTTAGGTGTCTTTCGTTCGTTTTTACTTGACGCTTATAAATGTTCTTTTGATTTTGAGGATTATTAGTTAGTTTAAATATAATATTTTTAATTGGTTTTTTCAATTTATTAGATAATGAATGCTTATTTAAGAAAAGATATTCACTTACTTTAGAAATACCATTAAATTTATTTATATCACTTACTAAGTAGTTATAATCATCATTCAATTGGCTTATTAATCTTTCTTTATTAGCACTAAATGTTATTTCACTAGACTCTTTTATAGCTCTTAGTACTTCTACCTTATTTAAATCAATTCTATCTATTGCTTCATTATGTACTTTGTCAAGAGCAGCTACTGCAGTTTCATATTCTTTGCATCTCTTTAATTCTTTACTTGTTAGTTCAGTTGGATCTATTTTGTATTTTTCACACAATTTGTCTTTAATAAATTCATATCTATCGTTTATTACATCTTTCGCAAAATTACTACTATCTATAGCTATTAAAAATGCTAGTTCTTGTTCTTTTCTATCATTAAAACCTATTATTTGGTCATTTTTATTTTTAACTTTTTCGATAAATCTAAAATGCCTATCTATTTTATCTATTCTTTCTACTGTCTCGGCAAAAATATTTTCCCCTTTGCTATTATAAATCTTATTATTATCCTGCATAACGCTATTTTCACCTTGTTCTGATTCTTCTTCCAGAACACTTTCTGCATTAATAATTCCTACATCATTATATTCTTCTCCAGGAACGTCTACTTCAAAAGTTTCTTCAAAAGTTTCTTCAGATTCTAATTCATAAAAATATTTTTCTTTAATATCTTCTTCAGAAAGTTCGCCTTCTGGCTTATCTGAATTCAAATTTTTGTTTTGCCATTGTCTTACAATTTTGTTTACATAATCCAACAGTTTCATTATATTTTCCCCCATTAAAATTTATTGTTTAATTATGTTGGTTTTAATTCCCCTCAACTTTACTACTCTAACTAATTAGATGTCTTACAGAGAAATACTTGAAAAATGTTGAGAAGTATCAAATGTATAAAATGGTATATATAAAGTATGAACAAAGAAAATTTATTTAATATATAGACACTTCTATGTTAGTATTATACAACTTAAAATAGACTATTGTCAATTATTTATTATATTATATGTCATCCAATTACGAACATTTATCATCTAGGATACAATGTGTTTGTTTTCTTGCTTATATTATACGACACAATATAAAATCAACTTTACCACAGAAACTGCAATAAAGTTGATCTTTTGTCGCAATATAACATATCATGATTTATGACGTATAATTTGGTGATTCTTTTGTAATTTGAATATCATGGGGGTGACTTTCTCTCAAACTAGAGGGTGACTGTCTAATAAAGCGGGACTTTGTTTTTAATTCAGAGATATCCTTACACCCTGTATAGCCCATGCCTGCTCTTAAACCACCCATAAGCTGATATATTGTATCAGCAACATATCCTTTATAGGGTACACGACCCTCTACACCTTCAGGGACTAATTTCTTTACGTGTTCTTGGAAATAGCGATCAGATGAGCCTTGCTTCATAGCACTTACAGAACCCATACCACGGTAAACCTTATAACTTCTTCCTTGGTAAATTTCTACTTCCCCGGGACTTTCTTCAGTACCTGCAAGAAGACTTCCAAGCATTACAACATCTGCCCCTGCTGCAATAGCTTTTGTCATATCACCGGAAAATTTAATTCCTCCATCAGCAATAATAGGAATATCATACTTAACTGCTTCATTAGCACAATCATAAATTGCTGTTAATTGTGGTACACCTATTCCTGCGACAATTCGTGTTGTACAAATTGAACCGGGACCTATCCCAACTTTAACTGCATTTGCCCCAGCATTAATAAGATCACGAGTAGCATCAGCAGTAGCAACATTCCCTACTATTATTTCTAAATCAGGATATAGACCACGTAATTTTTCTAATGTTTTTATCACACCCAGTGAATGCCCATGAGCAGTATCAATAACAATAACATCAACTTTTGCCCCTACCAATGCTTGTACTCTCTCATAAGTATCATCACTAATTCCTACAGCTGCCGCTACCAATAAACGCTTATTAAAATCCTTTGCCGAATTAGGATACTTTATTGCTTTTTCAATATCCTTAATAGTAATTAATCCCTTTAAGCAAAAGTCTTTATCAACAAGCGGAAGTTTCTCAATTTTATATTTACTCAATACTTTCTTAGCTTCTTCAAGAGTAGTAGTTACTGGTGCTGTAATAATCCTGTCCTTTGTCATTACATCATCAATTTTTTTACTATAATCAGTTTCAAATCGCAAATCTCTATTAGTAATTATACCAATTAATTTAGCCCCTTCGGTGATAGGAATACCAGATATATGGTATCTCTCCATAATTTCAAGAGCATGTACTATTGTGTGATCCTTACTTAGATAAACAGGATCTGTAATAATTCCGTGTTCAGACCTCTTAACCTTATCTACTTCCATACTCTGTTGCTCAATGGTCATGTTTTTATGAATAACACCTAAACCACCTTCTCTAGACATAGCACGTGCCATATTTGAATCCGTAACAGTATCCATTCCGGCACTAATAATGGGAATATTTAGCTTGATGTTTTTTGTAAGCCTTGTGCTAACGCTCACTTCTCTCGGAAGAATTTCGGATTTTGCCGGTACAAGAAGTACGTCATCAAATGTTAACCCTGCTCTAGAAAACTTATCGTCGAAAGTATTGCTATTAACTTCAAATATTTTTTCTTCTTTCACAACCTTACCTCCCTAAATAATATTATTACGATTTTTCTAATAAAGAATTTAAATATAATTCATGCATCACTTATAATTCCACTATATTTAAAAGTCATTATATCATATTCTTCTAGGAATAAGTCAAGTCAATCTATATTATTTATCTTTGCTATTTTCTTCATCATCAATATAGTAGTAATCTGCTTCTATGGAATCAGTATCAATGTTCGATTTATTAACAAACCAATTAAGAAGCAAAAATACAATACCCAAATCATCAATCTGTCCAATTATGGGGATATCAGGAATAAAATCTAAAGGCCAAATTACATAACCTAATCCTAACAATAATAAAATTAATTTTCTTCCCAAAGGCGTAACTGGATTTTTTAATAACAGCCAACTTTTCTTAAATAAATGGGGTAAGTTCCATATTGTTTTCCATTTATTTCGAGATGAAGACAAGCTTTCTCCTCCTTTTACGATTATATTTTTACACTACCTTATTATATAAAAAATCTCATTAATCCTCAATAGGTTACTAATAAGCATGTCCCTAACTAAAGCAAAAGAATAATTAGCTATTATCTGCTAATTCCTTCTTCTTACTTAAACTATTTTTTAATTTTACATATTTGTAGTTTTTATCCATTATTTGCCTTGCGTATCTTTGGTTATTTATTTTTAATAATTTCTTCTCTTTCTCCTCTTTAATTAATATATATTTTTTTTCATCCTCAATTCTTTCAATAAGATTCATCAAAACTCTTCTACTTAATTTGAGCTGATTAACTCTATTTTCTAATTCACAAACACGATTTTTTAAATAAAATACTTCATCCAAATATTTTATCATTAGAACATTTACACTCCTAATCATTCATTCTTTTATCCGAATAGCTAACATTATTTACACACGGCAATTCCTTGAGTTTCTCAACAATTCTATTGTGATTTTTGGTACATTCATTTTTCCTAAATTTAAGTAATCTTTCTTTTCATGCCCATGGAAATCAGAACCACCTGTTACGATAAGATTATACTTCTTAGCATACTCAAAATAATAGTTTTGCTCATCTTTTGTATGTTTTGGATGAAATGCTTCAATTCCTTTGATTCCTTTATTAACTAGTATTTCAATCGTTTCCATAGAGCAACTCATACTAGGATGAGCTAACACTGGAACTCCACCAGAATCTTCTATAACCCTTATAGCTTCAAATGGAGATAATTTATATCTTTCAACAAATGCCGGTTTATTAAGACTTAGATATTTTTCAAAAGCTTCTTCAATGTTTTTCACAATCCCTTTATTTATTAGTGCTAAAGCAACATGAAGTCTACCTAAATTATTTCCTAAATGTAACTTTTTTATATCTTCCATATGAATAGGATAACCTAAATTTTCTAATTTGCTCACAATCTTTTTTATTCTTGTTTCTCTAGACTTTTGAAGTTCTACAAGTATTTCTATTAATTTATTACTATGTTTATTAATATGATAGCCCAGTATATGAATCTCTTGTTTTTTGTAAGAAGTACTTAATTCTATGCCGGGAATAAAATTAATATTACATTTTTTACATTCTCTTGCTCCTTCATCAAGCCCCTCTATGCTATCATGATCTGTTATAGCTAAGACGGCTATTCCTTTTTTTTGTGCTAAAGAAACAATATCTGATGGTGAATATGCACCATCAGATGCTGTTGTGTGAAGATGTAAATCTATTCTTTCACTATTTAAATTTGTATTATTCGAGTATCTGTTTAAGTACACGTATGTAATTACCTCCCATAATCTTCTGTACATCCTCTTCTTTCCAACCTCTTTGTAACATCTTTTCATGAAGTACCGGATATTTTGTTGCATTTTCCAATCCAATAGGTGTTTTATCAATTCCATCAAAATCAGAACCCAATCCTACATTATTAACTCCCGCTATTATTGAGGCATGTTCTATATGTTCAATAACATTATTAATTGTGATTTTACTTTCGCCCAAAAAGTCAGGATAAAAATTAATACCAACTAAACCTCCATTTTTACCTAAAGCACATAATTGCTCATCGGATAAGTTACGACGATGATCATGAAGAGAGCGACAACATGAATGAGTTGCAATAACAGGCATTTTGGACATTGAAAGAACATCCCAATAACCAGCTTCAGAAATATGAGACACATCTATAATCATACCAAGTGTATTCATTTCTTCAACTACTTTTTTACCAAAAGTAGTTATTCCACCTGTTGTGCCAGTTTCCCATACTCCATCTGCAATTTGATTGCGCTGATTCCACGTTAAAGTTAATGAACGAATACCCAACTTATATAATACTCTTAATGAACTTAACTTACCCTCCAAAGCTTCTCCGCCTTCAATAGACAGTAAAACTCCAATTAATTGTTGTCCTTGTTTCCGTTTCGTAATTAAGTTATTAAGATCGTCTTTACAATTAATAGATACTATTTTTCCTGAGCTGTTTTTCTCTATATTATTATAATAATAGTCTAATATTTCTAACGTACGGCATAAAGCTCCAAAAGGTTTATATTGAGGTTCTATATAGATTGCCATAAATTGTAGTAGAACTAAACCTTCCTGCAATTTATACCAATCAAGATGCTGCCCTGCTTTATTATGCTCCCAAAAAGAGCGATTATTTTTATACAATTCAAGAAGAGAATCACAATGTCCATCAACTATATACATAACATACCTCCTTCTCTATAATATATAATTCCATTTTATAGATATTTAATTATTAATTTTTATAAAAAGAAGACCTGTTTTAAAAACAGGTCTTCTTTTACTACTTATCTCAAAAATCATCTAGGAGCAACAATAAGCTTAATAGCTGTACGCTCTTCACCATCAATAACTATATCGGTAAAAGCAGGTACACACACTAAATCAACCCCACTCGGGGCAACAAAACCCCTAGCAATTGCTACTGCTTTGACCGATTGGTTTAAAGCACCTGCACCTATTGCTTGAAGTTCAGCACAACCTTTCTCCCGAATTACACCTGCTAAGGCACCTGCAACCGCATTTGGACTAGATTTTGCTGATACTTTTAAAACTTCCACCATTGTAACCTCCCTCGTATCATATAGTACACATAACTTACTTTGATATATATTCTACATACGTTAAATAATTCCTCTAAATAAAAATAAATTTTAATTTATTCTAAACAATTTTGTTATACTATGATTCTATTTGGGATTTTAAGTATTATAAAATCCTTGAATACGTTCAATACATGTGCATTTTCCTGTTCTCTCATCTATTTCTAAAGACACACCATTTATTTGTGCTTCTCCAGTAGCTATTTCAAATCTAACTGGCATTTGTGTTAAAAATTTATTAATTACTTTTTCTTTATCAACACCTAAAATAGAATTGCGTGGTCCAGTCATACCAACATCTGTAATATATCCTGTTCCTTCAGGGAGAACACGTTCATCAGCCGTTTGTACATGTGTATGCGTACCTAGTACAGCTGATACTTTACCATCCATAAACCACCCAAATGCCATTTTTTCCGAAGTAGCTTCACCATGAAAATCTACAATTATTATGGGGGTTTCTTTCCTCATGGTTTTAACAATCCCTTCTGCTGCTCTAAAAGGACACTCTAAAGGAGGTAAAAATATCCTACCGGAAAGATTAATTACACCAATTTTTATATTATTATCAATCCTTATTACATTACTTCCTCTCCCTGGTGTACCAGGTGGATAATTAGCAGGTCGTATTAAACTTGGCTCATGTTCAATAAATTGCAAAATATCCTTTTTATCCCATACATGATTGCCCATAGTAATTACATCAATATAATCATCATAAAACTCATTTACTATTTCCTGAGTAATTCCATTTCCACCAGCAGAATTTTCACCATTTGCGATAATAAAATCATATTTATCTTTATTACTTTTTAAAAAAGCTTTAACTGCTTTACGTCCCGGCTTACCGACAATATCACCTATCATTAATATATGCAACATGTTTTCCTCCCACATTGTTTTTTTTAAAACTAAAACACGTCCCCCTTCTCTAAGAGCAATTAACGTATTTTTGAGACTTAAGTGTTGGGAATTATCTAATAGCTGTCAAATATTATCATCCTGTTCAACATAATTGTCATCTTTATAAACATAACTTTCCTCACTGTGTAATAAGTTATCAAAATAATTATGCAATAAATATACAATTAATTTTAATTCCTTTTGAGTAAGCGTTATCATATCTCTCGTTAGTTCTATTACGGTAAATCCAAAATTATAATAATATTTTATTTTAATGAATTTTGCTACATTGTTTTTTTAAAATTAATGGTATAGATGAGAAAAGCGACCTTGTCGGTCGCTTATTTAGCATAATCAACTGCTCTTGTTTCTCTTATGACAACAACCTTTATTTGCCCAGGGTAATCTAAAGTTTCTTCAATACATTTTACAATATCTCTAGCCATTCCAATAGATTGTGCATGATCAACTTTATCCGGTTTTACTATAATTCTAATCTCACGACCGGCTTGAATTGCATAAGACTTCTCAACGCCTTCAAACTTATTGGCAATTTCTTCCAATGTTTGCAAACGTTTTATATATGATTCAAGGGTTTCTCGTCTAGCACCAGGACGTGCTGCTGAAATAGCGTCTGCTGCTGCTACCAAAACAGCTTCCACCGTAATAAAAGCTTCATCGCCATGGTGTGCAGCAATCGCATTTATTATATCAGCAGATTCTTTATACTTCTTAGCAAGATCTGCCCCAATTGTAACATGCGGTCCTTCTACTTCATGATCAACAGATTTGCCAATATCATGAAGTAAACCAGCTCTTTTTGCCAATGTCGCATCTAACCCTAATTCTGATGCCATAACTGCTGAAAGATGAGCTACCTCTATAGAATGTTTTAACACATTTTGACCATAGCTTGTCCTGTATTTAAGACGTCCCAACAACCTAATCAGTTCCGGATGAAGACCGTTAACACCGGTTTCAAATGTGGCTTGTTCGCCTTCTTCTCTTATCTTTTGTTCAACCTCTTTTTGAGCTTTCTCAACCATTTCTTCAATACGAGCAGGATGAATTCTACCATCAACTATCAGCTTTTCCAACGCAATTCTAGCTACTTCTCTTCTTATTGGATCAAAGCCTGATAATATCACAGCTTCAGGGGTATCATCTATTATTAAATCTATTCCTGTTAAAGTTTCCAATGCCCTTATGTTGCGACCTTCACGTCCTATGATACGACCCTTCATTTCATCATTAGGTAACGCTACAACTGAAACTGTAGTTTCGGCAACATGATCAGCTGCACATCTTTGAATAGCAAGCGATATAATATTTCTAGCCTTTTTATCGCCTTCTTCTTTAGCTTTTGTTTCATATTCCTTGATTAGCATAGCTGTTTCATGTTTGATTTCATCTTCAACCCTAGCTAATAATAACACTTTAGCTTGATCAAAGGATAGATTCGCTATTCTTTGAAGTTCTACCAATTGTTTTTGTAAAAGCTGTTCAACTTTTACCTTTTGATTATTCAGTTCTTGTTCTTGATGTTTAAAATTCTCTTCTTTTTTCTCCACTAATTCGTGTTTTTTATCAAGCGATTCTTCTTTTTGTAATAAACGACGTTCCAAACGTTGTAATTCAGTACGACGTTCTCTTGATTCTTTATCAAATTCAGTGCGTAGTTTATGAACTTCTTCCTTTGCTTCTAATATTGATTCTTTCTGCTTTGCTTCAATATTCGTTTTTGCATCATCTAGCATTTTCTTAGATGCTTCTTCTGCAGAATGAAATTTAACCTCGGCAGTTTTTTTACGAAATATATATCCAACATAAAAGCCTACGCCAATAGCAACTAAAGCCACAATCAGATAGTAAATAATTATTATCACCTCCTCTTTAATTAAAAAATAACCGAGGAAAACTCAGTTATATATAATCTGCCTATTATATATTCACACAAGTCTATGATAACATGCCATAGTAAACAAGCTATACAAAATCATCATATTATAACAGTCTGTATTAAGATCTAAAGCTTTCTATATAAAAATGGATTAAATATATACTCTAAATCCATTTGGCAGAAAAATATCAACCCTGAATTCTCCAAGTTTATTTTAATTGTTTATTCCAATACTGTCAAGAAAATCTCATATCAAGAAATTTCATTGAAGTTGTCACTTAATACTTTTAAAATGGTTGAGTTAGAAAACCCTTTCCTATTTAAGCAACGTGCTAATTTTCCTTTTATAGTAACAGAAGACATATCATATTCCTTATTATTTAAAAATTTTTCTGATACTCTTTTTGCTACAATATATTCTTCATCTTGATCATAATTAGTCAAGACACTATCTATTATCTCTTGAGGGATTCCTTTTTCTATCAATTTGTTTTTTATGTAAAAATATCCACATGGTTTAATGTTCGTATAATACTCGTAAAAATACAAAGCTAATTTACTATCATTTAAATATCCCCAATCTAATAATTTAGCAACTACATCCGCTATCTCTTCTTTAGAGTATTCTAAAATAATTAGACGTTTTTCCATCTCTTTTTTACTATAGGAATGATATGATAGTTTCTTTAATGCTACGGATAATGGGTTCTTTTCCATCTATTTATCTAAAACCTCTTCCAAAGGTATCTCTTTGGAATCATTAGGCACAAAAGATTGCCGCACTTTATCTTCAATTTCATTTTTAATAATAGGATTATTCTTAAGATATTGTTTAGAATTTTCACGTCCTTGTCCTAATCGGTTATCATTATACGAATACCATGTACCACTTTTGTTTATTATATCCAGTTCTACGGCAATGTCTATAATACATCCTTCACGAGATACCCCTTCACCATACATAATATCAAATTCAGCCAGTTTAAAAGGTGGAGCAATTTTGTTTTTAACCACCTTAATTCTTGTATGGGTTCCTATCACATCGGTACCTTGTTTAATTGCTTCGGATTTTCTTACATCAAGTCTTACTGACGAATAAAACTTTAATGCTCTACCTCCAGGTGTTGTCTCTGGATTTCCAAACATTATACCCACTTTTTCACGTAATTGATTAATAAAAATACATGTAGTATTTGATTTACTTATAATACCTGTAAGCTTACGAAGAGCTTGAGACATCAAACGAGCTTGTAATCCAACGTGAGAATCACCCATTTCTCCTTCAATTTCAGCACGTGGCACAAGTGCTGCTACGGAATCAATAACGACAACATCAATAGCTCCACTTCTTACTAATGCCTCAGCAATTTCTAATGCTTGTTCTCCTGTATCAGGTTGAGAAATTAATAAATTATCAGTATCTACACCTAACTTTTTCGCATAAACAGGATCAAGAGCATGTTCTGCATCTATAAAAGCAGCAATACCTCCCGCCTTTTGAGCTTCTGCAATAATATGAAGAGCTACTGTTGTTTTACCTGAAGACTCTGGCCCAAAAATTTCAATTACTCTGCCTCGGGGAACTCCACCAACTCCTAATGCCATATCAAGAGTCAAAATACCCGTAGGAATTACATCAACTCGAAATCTAACTCCGGATTCACCAAGCCTCATAATAGAACCCTTGCCGAATTGTTTTTCAATTGAGGATAACGCCATTTCTAAAGCTTTCTTTTTATCTGACACAAAACCACTCCCCACACAAAACATTTGTTCGATATGCACATTATAAATAAACTGAGAGAGTATGTCAATCACAATAATTATGCGATGTTTATTTACACACCAGTAATACATATAAAATTGGTTGTTAGTACCTATCGCGTGCAAAACTAAGCTTGACGTCGCTAATACTCCCATCAATTGGGGACATTCCTGTCCCTTGACTTTACTAATAATTTAACAGGTGTGTCCCCTTTCCTATTTTAAAGTGGAAGTCTTAGCGACGATTAGCTATTTGTATAAATAAATACCTTGTACTATTTAGGTTTTGCTAGCTGCACCGAAATCCTTTTTCCCTTAAAATTTGTTCTATCCATAGTATAAATAACCCTATAGGCAACATCCTCCGGTACTTCTACAAAAGAAAATTTATCAAATATATTGATGCTACCAATGACATTTTGCTGTATACCTGTTTCTTCATTAATAAATTTTATGAGATCTCGTGGATAGAGATTTTGTAAACGACCAATCGTAAAAAATAATCTGACCATTCCTTGTTTAGCTCCTGTATTACCAAAGCTTCCTTTAGAATCCATATCAACACTTTCAGTCCAAGATTGTGAATATGCTTGTTTTAAAGCTGCAGATGTTACTATTAAAGGATCATGCTCCTTCATTAATCTTTTGGCAATACATTCATATGTGTCTAAATTGCCTTCTTTAATTACATCCGTCATTTTTGTATAAATGGATTCTTTCTGTTGTTCAATTACTTCTTGAAATGTTGGAAGATCTCCTTTAACAATTTTTGTATTTATAAGTTTTTCGATCATTCTTAGATGGCGATATTCTTGAGGCACTATAAAAGTGAGAGCCTTCCCTTCTTTGCCAGCTCTACCCGTCCTCCCTATTCTATGTACGTAGGCCTCCGGATCTTGTGGTATATCATAATTAACAACATGACTTACGCTCTGTATATCAAGTCCCCTCGCCGCTACATCAGTTGCGACCAGTAGTTCTACATCCCCTTTTCTAAATAAGCGCATTGTTTTGTCTCTCTGTGCTTGTGTCAAGTCTCCATGAAGTCCTTCCGCAAAATATCCTCGTGTTTGTAAATTCGCTACCAGTTCATCCACACCACGCTTTGTGCGACAAAATACAATTACAGATTCATAATTTTCATAATCAAGGATTCTACAAAGCGCATCAACTTTAGAAACTTTAGCAATTTCGTAATAACATTGTTCAATTTGTGGTACAGTTAATTTTTCCTTATTAACACTAACATAATAAGGATCCTTTAAATATTTTTTTGCTAGTTTTCTTATAACTTGTGGCATCGTAGCAGAAAAAAGTAAAGTTTGCCTTTGTTCCGGGGTATTTTGAAGAATAGACTCTATATCTTCAACAAATCCCATATCAAGCATTTCATCAGCTTCATCAAGTACAACAAGGTTCGCATTGGAAAGATCTAAGGTTTTCCTTTTTAAATGATCAAGAATTCTACCAGGTGTTCCAATAACCACATGTACTCCCATCCGAAGAGAGCGTATTTGTCTATCAATAGGTTGTCCTCCATAAATAGGAAGAACTTTTATTTTTTTATAATGTCCAATCTTCGTGATCTCACCAGCTACCTGAATAGCAAGCTCACGCGTTGGTGCTAAAATAATAGCTTGTACTTTAGATATTTTTAGATTAACTTTGTCCAATAAAGGGATACCATAAGCAGCCGTTTTTCCTGTTCCTGTTTGAGCTTGACCAATAACGTCTCTACCTTCTAATATGGTTGGAATAACCTGTTCTTGAATTGGCGTTGGTTCTTCAAACCCCATATCTGAAATAGCTTTAGCTATTTCCTTACTAATTAATAAATCACCAAAATATTTCTGCATTTTTTCTCCTTTCAAATTACCAAGATACAAATAAACACAATGAAACTATTATTACTAAACTTCAATACTTTGAAGGTACTTCCATACTAAATATTGGGCATATAATGAACTCTTGTTGCGTATTGTTTCTCTATCGCCATTAAAATCACTTTTTATACAATTACAACCATACGGCGTATCTAAAGCTACATAAACAAGACCTATCGGTTTTTTAATTGACCCCCCTCCCGGTCCAGCTAAACCTGTAATACCAACACCAAGATCACTACCTGTAAGTATTCTAATTCTTTTTGCCATCTCAATACCCACTTCTTTACTCACAGCCCCATACTTTTCAAGAAGATTTGTAGATACACCTAGCAGTTCAACTTTAATTTTATTATCATACGCAATAATTGAACCAAGATAATATTTTGAAGAACCCGGTATAACGGTTAGTTGTTGCGCCAGCATTCCACCGGTACAAGATTCCGCTGTGCTTATCGTCATGTTATTCTTTACCAATAATTGAGCAATACTATCCATGTAATTAGGTTGCATCTTTTTATTCACCTTCCTTTTCCTACATCTTCTATTTTACAAAATAATATAGGATAAATCAAATAAGAACATGCAACAATGTATTTTGTTGCATGTTTTCCTATAATAATTCATTCAAATAGCTTAATAATAGTTTGCTTTTTTCTCAATTTATAATACCTCGTAGCTCAGCTCTACTTATTTTTTCTTTTTTTTCAAGAGCATCCGACAATTTAATAACCAATTCTTCATTAGCCACCAACATATCTTTTGTATGTTTTTCTGATTCTGCGATTATTTCGCAACAAACTTTGTAATACTCAGCTTTAGGAAGAACTTCTGTGGAGATTACACCCAATCTTGAAATACCTGCAGTAATTATTTTTTGTGCCAACTGCATAGCATGCTGAAAATCATTAGTAGCTCCCGTACTTCTTTCTGCTAAAAACAATTTTTCACTGAGAGAACCTGCTAATAATATCATAATTTCTTTCTCAAGTACAGATTTTGTATATAGAATTTGTTCTTCTTTTTGAGAATGACGTACAAACCCCAAAGCATTTCCACGTGAGGTAACAGTAATTTGTTCAACTGAACCAGGATTTAATATTTCACTAATAATAGCATGACCAGATTCATGTATAGAAACTCTGTGTAATATTTCTTTGCTTTTTTTAATATTTGACAATTTTTCACCCAAAATTACTTTATCTACCGCTTCTTGAAGATGCACTTGAGTAATTTTAGAGCAGTTTTCTCTTAAGGCAAGTATTGCAGCTTCATTCGCTACACTTTCTATATGTGCCCCAGAAAAGCCATAAGTACAACTGGCAATCTCCTCAATATTAACATTATTATCTAAGGGCTTATTTTTACAATTAAGCTCAAGAATAATTTTGCGTGTTTCCTTATCCGGTAAATCCACCTTTACTTGACGATCAAAACGACCCGGACGCAAAATTGCTGAATCCAATAAATCAGGTCTGTTGGTTGCAGCAATAAGCAATATTTGGATGTCCTTATGTGTATTTAATCCATCCATTTCAACTAACAATTGATTTAAGGTTTGATCATATTCATGATGGCTTGAATTAATTCCTCGTTTTCCCCCTAAAACTTCAATCTCATCAATAAAAATTATTGCCGTATGCTTCTTTTGTTTTTTAGAAAGATCTCTTGCTTTATGAAATAAACTTCTTACTCTTTGCGCACCGACTCCAGCATACATTTCAATAAAATCACTACCCGATGTTGCTATAAAGGTAGCATCGGAATATCCGGCAGCAGCTTTCGCTAACAACGTCTTGCCAGTTCCGGGTGGTCCCGACAAAAGAATACCTTTTATTGGTCTAATTCCCATTTTAGTAGTGGTATTTGATTTAATTAAAAATTCTAGTGCTTCTTTAAGCTCCTGCTTAGGAGTATCAAGTCCACCAATATCATCAAATCCAAATTTTATATTATTAACAACCTGTTGACTTGATGAAACATTTACTAATCCCTTCTTCTTAGTAATAAAATACAACATTCCTCCTAATACTCCCAATATAATTAAAGGAGAAACATCATAACCAATATATATAAGATAAGAAAAACCGCCTAAAATTATTCCAATAATAATTTCTTTTTTCATTTATATATACTCATCTCCTACCATATTAATAATATTAAAGGAAATTTGTTCTCTGTTTATGATCATATGGGCAAATTTATCATTTTTAGATGCGTTAATAAAAATAAACTGATTATCTATTTCTAAATCATATTCAAGCTCTTCCTGTTGAGAAAGTATATTTAGATGAGCAGGCAAGGTAGTAAAATAGCCTGTACATATTGCTTCATAGATTGGTAATTTGGCGTTTTTTAAAAACCGTTCTAATTCAGTATCAGATATGTTGTTAATTTGAATAGTCATCTCATTGGAGCTCCCCATTTTAGGTATTTCTAATTCTTTTAATAAAAGATAAAAGTTAGAACGCAAGCTATTATTGGTAGCAAATCGTACAGATACCAAGAGCTGATTTTTGCTTTTTTCAACTTCAAATTCCCCTATCCCGGCTACTTTTTCTATAGCATCTTCTAATGGATTAGTATAAATATACTTTTGATACAAGTAACTGCCCCCCATAAAGAAACACAATGTTGTTATACCTATAACAATTATTAAGAATATACGAAATACTTTACGTGACATTACTCCCTAGCCCCTTTCTTCGTCACAATATTATTAATTGTAACACATGACTATGGTTAATTCCTTAGAGAAAGACTGGTAAAAAAAATCCCGCTAATTTAGCGAGATTAGATTATTCCTATATATATCAGTACTGCCACAATAATTCGACTTACTAAGCCAGCCAAAAGATCATCAGCCATAACACCCCAGCCCAATGGTAATTCCTGTACTTTGTTTATTAGGCTAGGTTTCCATATGTCAAATAATCTAAAAAGTATAAATGCCACTATATATTGTGGCGAAGAATCTAAATTCCACGTAGCAATAAATATTCCACAAAACTCATCATAAACAATATGTGAACAATCATGCTCACCAAAAACAGACTCCCCTTTAGTACAAATATATACACCTAAAAGTGAACACAAAAGAATCAATAGCATATCCGGTCTTAAAAACCATGCTATTAACAATGCTACCAAACTTCCAACGGTTCCGGGAAAAACAGGAAACATACCTGAAAAAAAACCTGTAGCAAAAAATCTAACTAAATTATTCATTCTAAATTTAACCTTGATGTTTTTTTAGCATTTAAATAATAATCAATACCAGACCAAAGAGTAAAAAACACTGCAATATACAACAGGTATTTGCCAAAACTAACATTAATAAAATTTAAAAGTACATCATCTAACAGCAAAGCGGAAATTGCCACTATTTGAGTTACTGTCTTGATTTTACCAAGCTTACTAGCGGCAATTACAATTCCTTCGGCTGCGGCAATACTTCTAAGTCCTGTAACAAAAAACTCTCTGCCTATTATTAAAACGGCAATCCATGCTGGAATTTCTCCCATTTCAACAAGAGAAATAAGTGCAGCAGAAATAAGAAGTTTATCCGCCAAAGGATCCATGAGCTTCCCAAGATTAGTTATTTGCTTGCGTTTACGAGCTATATATCCATCAAGTCCATCTGTACTTGCTGCAATTATAAAAATAACCGCAGCAATATATTTCCCAAATGGTATACGAATTAATAATACAAGCATAAATAAAGGAACAAGAAAAATTCTAGACAAAGTCAACTTATTAGCTAGATTCATTTACAACCTCTCCCATTAAAGCATAATCACAACTGTGTGTTATCTTTATCTTTATAATATCACCAAAATTAACTTTCGGCTCAGGTTTAAAATAAACAACACTATCTATTTCAGGTGCATCATTTTTTGTTCTACCTTCCCAAAGTCCTTCATAATCCAAGCTTTTACCATCAATAATTACTTCCAATGTTTTATTAATTAAACTTGCTTGCTTAGCTGCTAAGATACTTTCCTGACGTCTTGATATGATTTCTATACGTTTTGCTTTTTCTTCTTCACTTATTTGATTTGGTAATGAAGCAGCAACAGTATCTGGTTCTCTAGAGTATGCAAAAAAACCTGCTCTATCCAATTCCACTTTCTCTATAAATTGGATTAATTCTTCAAAATGTTCATTTGTTTCCCCGGGGAACCCAACAATAAAGGTTGACCGTATTGCCACGTCCGGAATAGTATTTCTAATCTTATTTAACAACTTTATGGTACTTTCCTTATTCATCGGTCGTTTCATTGCTTTAAGAATCGAATCAGAAATATGCTGTAACGGAATATCTAAATAACTACATATCTTTTCTTCATTTTTAATAGTTTCCAGCAGCTCCTCAGTAATGTGATTGGGATAACAATAAAGAAGTCTGATCCAACACAGCTTTTCAATTTTAACAAGCTCTTTCAGCAATTGCGGTAAAAGATATTTCTTTTCTAAATCTACCCCATATAAAGTAGTATCCTGTGCCACAAGTATTATTTCCTTAATTCCGTTATTTACAAGTCCCTTTACCTCTTCAACTATAGATTCTATAGTTCTACTACGATATGAGCCTCTTAAATAAGGTATAACACAATAAGTACAGAAATTATTGCATCCTTCTGCTATCTTTACATAAGCATAGTATCCATCATTTAAATCAACGTTTCTTTTTAAACTATCATCATAAAGATAATTTTCTGGGCAAGTAACTTGTACCACAGTGCTTTTTTCCTGTAACATATTTAGCAATTTAGGAAGTTCCAGTATATCCCCCGTTCCAAGAAACATATCAACTTCCGGTAATGCTTGTTTCAATTCATCCACATATTTTTGAACAAGACATCCAGTTACTAATAAATACTCGCAATTACCACTATTTTTATATTCGGCATATTCGAGAACAGTTTCAATAGATTCTTGCTTTGCAGCATTAATAAATCCACATGTATTAATAAGAATAATTTGAGCTTTAGTTACATCCTCTACATAAGTAAGTCCTTCTCTGATCAAAAGTCCCTTCATTTGTTCACTATCTACTTCGTTTTTCGGGCAACCAAGGGTAATAATTTTAAAAAAGATAAGCATCAACTTCCTCCCATCAAGCAAATCACAATTCAGTATATAATACGTTGAGAAAAAAGAAAAGTCTTAACAAGAATATTTCACATATTAATTATAAAATTAGATGAACTATATGCTAAGACATTTCTTCTATTTCCTTACCTTCGAATATATAAGTTTTAGTCACTATCTCTCCCGATTTACCTAATACACCCAAATTATTACCATTCATAGTAACTTCAACTTGTCCTGCATCTCCTAAAGTAAAAGTGACTTTTTGTAAATTTGTAAAATCAAGCTCTTGTCCATTTGTTATTGTTCCTTCGAACAATATCTTATTACTACCATCCTTCACTTTGACCCAACACGCTTGATTTATTGAACGAATATTCAAAGCTATACCAATTATTTCTTCCTTAGGATTTGTTGGTGTTTCTGTTTCTAGGGGGATCTCTCCGTTAGGTGTTTTATTTAATTTTTCTTCACCAGTAGCTGTAGAAGAACCTTGTGGATCAGTAAAAGGTAATAAATAATTCTTATAGAAATACGATGTCATTAATAATAATATTATTGCAATAATACCCAATACCCTTTTCATCTTTTTACGAGGTATTACATTCATATCAATTTTTGCAGAAGCATTTTGAGTAATGATTTCAGGTTCAGAATTATATTGCATTTCAGTTAATAATTCTTTTTCATCTAAGCCCAAATAACGACAATATGTCTTTAAAAAACCTTTTAGATACACATCTCCAGGTAAAATATCCCACTCTTCGTTTTCCATTGCTTCTAAATATCGCTTACTTATTTTAGTATAGTTTTCTATTTGCTCAAATGTGTACCCTTTTTCGATTCTGGTATTTTTTAATATTTCACCAACGTTTTCCATTATCAGTGCCTCCTTTTAAACATATTTTAAATAAAACCTATTACCTATTATTCGGTTATGAGCAATTTTTCTAGCATTACTACTGTATTTTCCTTATTCCTGTTATCCAAACACAAGCAATATTCCTCAGATGCATCATCAGGATATTTATATAATGGATCATAATAATCTTTTAATAAGCAACACACAATATCATTATACTTTCTTTCCTTGAGAATTTCCAGTAAATCATTTATTTTCCTATTGCCCATATGTTTACGTAAGATATTAAGCGCATCTACAATACTTTCATCATTTTCACAGCCATTTTTATCAACATATATATTAACTAAACGTTCAACTCTGTTTTCAATTGAATCATATATTAAGACACCTTTGTTTTTCTTCATAGCTTGAAAAAAAGCAACTGGTATCATTGCAAAACCAATTCGTTGACTTTCACACTCTACAACTATTTTAGGAAATTTTTTGTATTTTAGACACTCCATTAATAAATGACCTTCAAATTTTTTCTGACTTGGTCTATAGTTCATTCCAATTGCTCCAAAAACTGAACCACGATGATTAGCAAGTTCTTCTAAATCAATTGCAGGTAAACCTTTTTTCTTTAATTCTTGCAATATCTCTGTTTTCCCTACTCCTGTTAATCCATGAAGAACAATAATGGTTTTATTAAATTCATTATTAAAATAATCATTTACATAAGTGCGAAAAGCCTTGTAACCACCTTCAAGTAAGAGATGCTCAACTTTAAGGATAGTGAGAATTTTAGAAATAGAATTACTGCGCATACCACCTCGCCAACAATATAATATAATTTTTCTATTGTGGCTATGTTCTTTAATTGCATTATAGATATGAGGTAACTTGGGGGCAACAATATCTAACCCTTTATCCACAGCTAATTGTGAAGATTGTCGTTTGTAAATTGTTCCAACAATGGCTCGTTCTTCATTTTCTAATAATGGAACATTAACTGCACCTGGTATGTGAGCTTCAGTATATTCCAATGGAGAGCGAAGATCTACAAAAAGTCTATTAGCAATGTCAAGTGCCTTTTGTATTGTTATTTTATTGTTTATCACACTTTAATCCCCCGACTAATTAACATATTTATTTTCAAATTCCTCCCACGTCATTTTAACTGCACGTGGTTTACTGCCCTCATAGCCGCCAATAACTCCTTTTTCTTCTAATTGATCTACGATCCTGGCAGCTCTATTATACCCAACTTTAAGGCGACGTTGAAGAAGAGAAATGGATGCTTGACCACTATCAATTAATAATTTGGCTGCTTCAAATAATAAAGGATCTTCTTCAACATTTTTAGTTATTTCCACATTGTCGTTTTTCCACGGTTCAGTTTCATTAACCGGTTTCCCTTGTGCTTTTAGATGATCAACAAGCGCATCAATTTCTTGATCAGAGACATATACACCCTGAACTCTAAGCGGTTTTGCCATTCCAGTAGGATAAAAAAGCATATCACCACGACCTAATAAATGCTCCGCTCCACCCATATCTAAAATCGTGCGAGAATCAGTCTGAGATGAAACTGCAAAAGCAATTCTTGATGGAATATTTGCTTTTATTACTCCGGTTATAACATCGACAGAAGGTCTCTGGGTGGCTATAACGAGGTGAATCCCTGCTGCCCTAGCCATCTGAGCCAACCTACAAATTGCATCTTCAACATCCCCAGGAGCAACCATCATAAGATCAGCAAGCTCATCAATAAGAACAACTATATAAGGTAACAGTGGAAAAGAGCCATCCTTTCCTGCTTCGTTTTGCATGATCTGATTATAACGTTTAATATCCTTCACACCTAAATTTGCAAATAATTCATACCTATTTTCCATTTCATGAATGACCCAACGAAGAGCACTTGCCGCCTTTTTGGAATCAGTGACTACAGGTGAAATCAAATGAGGAATTCCATTAAAAGTAGATAATTCCACAACCTTTGGATCAATCATTAACATTTTTACTTCCTTCGGACTTGACTTAAACAAAATACTTGCAATTAAAGCATTCATGCAAACACTTTTTCCTGAGCCCGTAGCTCCTGCTATAAGCAAATGAGGCATTTTCCCTAAATCTGCTACAATAGGATTCCCTGCTATATCCTTACCAAGTGCCACTGTTAATTTAGATGATGAATCTTGAAATAAAGATGTTTCTAATACCTCACGCAATGAAACGATAGAAACTTCACTATTGGGAACCTCTATTCCTACAGCGGCTTTACCCGGAATAGGAGCTTCTATACGCACCTGTGGTGCCGCAAGTGACAAAGCTATGTCGTCAGTTAAGTTTACAATACGACTCACCTTAATACCAGGAGGGGGTTGTATTTCATATCTTGTTATACTTGGTCCTTTACTTACCTGAGTAACTCTTGCTTTTACCCCAAAATTATTCAAAGTCTCTTCAAGAATACGAACCTTATCTGTTATATCTTTATTCAGTCTTAAACTTTTAACCTTCGGTGGATTTTGAATAATACCAAGAGGAGGTAACACGTAATCTTCAATTGACTTTTCTGTAAGCTCTAAACGCTTTTCTGTAGCATCCTGCGCAGATAATAAATCTTTCCCTGTACGCTCTTTAGCACATGGCTTTATTAAAACTGGTGATGTTAAATTAGATGCTTCTTCCATATCTTGTATAATATGTTTTTCTTCATTAATATGATCAATATGATCAATAATCAATGTATTTTCAGAAGAATTTTTAGTATTTATTTTATTAATTTTATCTCTTTTTTTTTCTTTTTTCTCCTTTTCTGATTCCTCCGTTTGTTCAAAAAGAAATTCAACTAACTCTTGTCTTATATTAGAAATCATTTTTTCAAGGTAGCAATATATTTGTTTTATAATATCCTTAAAAGTTTTTTTAAGAATACCTACTGTTGACAACACAATCAACACACTTAGTAGGATATAAGAACCTCCCCTACCAAAAAGAGTAAAGCAAACACGAGCAAAGATTGCTCCAATTATGCCTCCTCCTAATCCATTATAACCAGTTGCAAAGCTTTGCATATCTGTTGGTAATTGAATATGAAATAATGCAAGTATAGATACTAAAAGAGCCACTGCAGATAGTATTGTTATTTTATCTAACTCTATTCGTTTCGTAATTTTACATATACCACCAAATAACAAGAAAACAGGAATAACAAATTTACCTGAACCACAGATAGATGTCAAAACTCGATAAATAAAAGTACCTATCGTACCAATTGTAGTAGAATTATTTTCATTACTACCCTGCCACAAACATAAAGATACAAAGATACTTATAGCGATAAATAAAATTCCTGTCAATTCATGTTTAATTTCATCATTTATTGTCTTAGTTTTTGGCATAATTTCACCTCTACCTAATATATTACTATTAGATACGCAATTGAGCAAATATTATTTTGAAAAGTATAATATAAGTCTGATTGATTTGTGATAAAAAAACAAATTATCCAAAACATTGAGTGTAGTTTTAAATAATTTGGATGAAGTTCTTGTTCAACTATACGTTTGCTCCACAGCATTTCTTATATTTTTTTCCGCTTCCACAGGGACACGGATCATTGCGTCCTACCTTTGGTTCCGTTCGTTTATAGGGCTGTTGTATTTCTTCTTCCTCATCACATTCAAATCGCTCGGGACATAGCTTTTGGTATTTCCCCAACTTCTTAAAATATTTTTCCATCAACGCCTGTTCTTTTCTGCGATTTAGAACAACATCAAAAAAATTCTTTTTCATGTTATATAGTTCAGGATAAGAATTTTTTAGTCGCAAAATGTCTTTTCTAAACAACTCCATTTCATCAATAACATCCATCTCATAGAAAAATTGTGTAATTTCGCAATCAAAACAATTCTTATCATCACATTTATGTAATTCAAAATCTAACATTTCTGCTAAAGCACCATTGATGGAAGAATCATCTTTAAGCAGTTTAATCCCCGTTATAATACTATATTGAACGTCAATCTCTTTTTTGATGCTTTCAACTTCATTATCACCAGGCAATAAAGTAAAAGCCGTTTCAATGATTGCACTCGATTCTTCATACAAACCGATACTATGAATTTTTTTTGCAAGAACTGCTAAGAACCATGCGACATTTGCTCGTTCTTCTTCTTTTTCAATTGCCTTGTTTTTAATCTCATCAAGATGCTGCACCATGCTGTCATAATCGGAGGTAGAGATATCTAGCTGAATTATATGGTAATACAGCTCAATATTATCCCAACCATTTTCATTGCTTACTTCAAGCCCTTCCAGCACCGTTTCTTCAGCTCCGGTAAAATTATTAGTTGCCAAGTAACAATTAATCAATCCTAGCCAAAGTGAAATATTATCTTCATCAATAAGTAGAGCTCTGCGAAACTGTTTTTCTGCCTTTTTATACCATCCTCTTATGGCGTATGCTTGGGCAAGCTGACGTACATAACCAGCATTATTGCGTTCCAGTGACACAAGTTTCTCAAAAACACGGACGGCTTTGCCACTGTTTTCGTTATTTAAGTAGGCCTCTCCCAACAAGCTATACACAATAGAAAAGTTTTTATACACTTTGATGACCTTTTCC
>JAQUGH010000122.1 GCA_028684195.1 Clostridia bacterium
ATTTGGTAAGCTTACGTGATTGGGTTGCAGCAGATATAGGGGCTCTTTCCCAGCATCAAAAAATAGCTATTTTCTGCATTAATGGAACCAAGCTTGCCTTAGTGTCGGGTATGAATATCAGTGACTCGGATTGGGATAAAGAAGCACATCCTATGGACGAGAAAAACATTGAGCAAAAAAACACATACAGTGGACGTCACGATACGGGAATCCTACTGCAGGGGTCAATCATTGATGCAGTGGAAAAAGAATTTGACAGGCGTTGGTCAAAAAGTGGTAATTCTTGCAGTGACCCCGGTACGACCTATGTTAAAATTGGCACGTGGGCTATACAACATGATATGTCGCTGGACGGATCTTCACCTACCCCTTATTCCAACCCTGCAATCACTGAACCGCAAATATCTGTGAAGGTTTTAACTACAAATTTTGATGATTCAAGTCATCCGGTAAGATTAATCCGTGACAGTATTATTCAAGAAATAAACAGTGCTCAGGATTATATTTATCTGGAAAATTTCACTATGCATGATGTTGGCATTACTCAGGCACTGGCAAGTAAACTAAAAGATAAGAACAGCAGCTGTAAGGTAGTTATTTTGTTGCCACACCCGCCGGTGGGTGAGCATGTACAGGGTAAGTACATAAAATATGCTATGACCATACTGCAAATTGCGAGCGGCGCTTGGACTGAGTTTAGTTTTTATGCGCCAACGTATGGACATATGTTTAGCGAATTGAGGAAGTTGCGGAAGTCGGAAGTCGCAGAAATAAATATAGAATATGGTAAAGTTTGTATGAATACCATGATAAACTATAAGTTAAAAGGGGATAGTTATCAGTACAGTATTCCAGTTTACAGCATAACATCACTTACTATTGAAGACATTTCCAGTGAGTCAAGATTGATTTATTGTTCTCCCGCACGGTACTTTACCGAAGTACAGCCTGGAAACGAGAATAATAAGCTAAAAGGATGGGCTGAAAACTTCAGGGGGATTTATATACATTCTAAGCTGGCCTTGTTTGATGACAAAAGAGCTTTGCTAGGAAGTGCAAACTTCAATAGCCGCAGTATGAAGTATGATGGTGAAATGAGTGTTTTGATAGAAAATTCGGTTAATGCAACTAATATACGTACACAGCTCTTCAATCACTGGAATATGGAGACAATTAGCAACTGGGCTCTTAAAATGAAGCAATTTGAGTTAACAAGTACCTCGGGTATAGGAATATTACCTTTAAAATATGAAGCATTAATTGATTTTGAGCCAAGAAAAAAGGAAAGAATTCCAAGGGACTTTTTGGAATATGTTGTAAATGTAGAAGATTTTATGTAATATAATATGGACAACTATTTTTATCCAAGGGCTAACCTTCACTTTATTCAGTAAGTTTAACCGAACCTGTCGGGAGACTCTCTAATTCACTTGTTCCGCTGATAATACTCATGTTGCTACCGTTAAGAACAACCTCGTTGCCGATGACCCGACCGTTTACTGTTTGTTTTGTTCCATTCATGATAATTCTTCCGTTAGGAGCATAGACAATGCCATTAAGCTTTGTATGAGCCCCGTTAATTATAATATCGCCGTTTTGGGAGTAGAAACAGACAGCATCTTCAGAGGAACTATTTAGATTGCTACCATTAAATGTAATATCCCCAGTGGCAAGAATACAGCCTTTTCCAATAAAATGACTTCCGTTTACTGTAACGTTACCTTTTACGTAGATGGGGGAATCAACTTTGATATAACTCCCATTGTAAGATTTATTGCCTGTATAAACTTGTCCTGCATTATCTGCTTGAATCTTTATTGTTTCCGAAAAATCGGGCATTTCCACGAAGGGGGCATTGGGAACTTTATTACCTATATTAATTTTAGAACCGTTTACAGTGATTGTGGAGACGGCTTCACAGGCTTCGGTAATTGTTTGATTGGCTCCATTAATAATAAATTTATAGTTAGAGTGGGAGCTTCCTTCAATGTATTGGTGACTTCCGTTGAGGACTAAGATGCTATTGGAACTACCTGAAAAAAGAGAGTAATTAAATGCACCGCCGATGCTTTCAACGACAGCAGAGGCATTGGGGTGTATGGTTACGCTATCTTGATCGAGTACTTTGGCAAAAAAGTATTCGATTTTTTTGTTTCCGACAATATTTATAGTTTTATTTGAATCGGAAAAAGTAATAGAAATATCGGTAGGTTCATAACCATTTAGTTTAATATATCGATGGGCAGTGTTGATAGCTTCTGAAGTATTGGGCAAATCTTGGGCAGCGGCAAGGCAGGTAGCATCAATGGCGTTTTGAAACCGTGTTTTTTCTAAAAAGCCTCTTCCTGTATCAATGACAAAAGCACAGCACCCCAGAATAACTGTCATTGATAAAGCCAAAAGCACTATAACTGAACCTCGATTATTTTTTAAAAGTTTGACTTTCATTTAATTTCACCTCTTTCTAATTAAAAACCTATTATAGAGATGAGAGCATTAGTGGCGGTTAACTATCGGATAAAAAGCAAATGACCAAATTTGGGGTTGAAAAAAGCTCCATTCGGGATTGAGAAATAGAGCTAAAAGCAATATAACAAATAACGCTAGAGCAATATTTGTTGTGCGAATTTACAATTGTATTCTACTTATATATTTCTACAAATATCTACAAAATCCTGCAAAAGTTATAGAAATGGGACTGCATTTTAGATAGGTGATTTTCTATTATGTTGAGGACTTAATAATTTATTTTACTATAAAACAACTGAGAGCACATTGTTTGCTTTTGCGCTTATAAAACATATAATTACAAGTGTAGAGGTCAATTAGAAGGATGTTTGACGTTGAAAAATATTGATATTATTTTAAATATGCTAAAAAACCTTATGTAATATATTGTTTGTTATTTTAGCTCGTATGTTGCTGAAAAAAGCGCCTATGATTTTTTCATATGCGCTTTGGGTTGCTTTAGGAGAAGCAATATGGTTATTTGGCATAATAAAGCCTAAAATTTACCTTCCAACAGGTATTGTGAATGCTTATTTTTTGTCTTTGGTATCCTATGCTGAAATTTTTGTATGATAAGAATAATAATTGTATAATCGTATGTAAGAAATGTTAGAATAAAAAATCAATATCGAGGAGGAGTAATTCAAAGATACAAAGATACAAAGATACAAAGATACAAAGATACAAAGATACAAAGATACAAAGATACAAAGATACAAAGATACAAAGATATTGAGGTGGAATTTGTATATACCAGACAAGTCCCTGTCCCCCTGTCTGGTATATACAACTAGATCAAATTTGATTTTTGAAGCAATTGTTGGATGATTACCGCTACCTCCGCTCTTGTTATATTATCCTTTGGGGCAAGAATTATATTGCTCTTTTCCAAAACCACACCTGTTGCTACACAAGCATCTACGCTTTCTTTAGCCCATTTCGAGGTTTGCTTTTCGTTACTGCAGGTGGTAAACAGTTTTTCAACTGTACCGTTAAGGTCAGCTTTTAATCCTGTAAGCTTCATGGCATTGGCGACCATTGCCATAGCTTGTTCATGAGTGATTTTGTCCATTGGTCCGAATAAACCATTGCCATAGCCGTTGATGATATTATATTCTGAAGCTGTCATGATGGCTGTAATGTACCAGGAATCATTCGGCACATCGCTAAATGGGTTATTGCCTATACCTGGTTCAAGTCCCAAAGCTTTGATTATGGCAGTGGCAAATTCAGCTCTTGTGATATCACGGTTAGGCTCATATGTATTGCCGTCGACACTGTTTACAACCATTCTGGCTCCCATATCATTGATGGCATCTTTTGCCCAATGGTCTGCCACATCCGCAAATTCAACGGGATGCCATATTACGGAATATGTACTGTTGGTGAGACTGTTTATTTTTGCATAGTATTTGCCATCAATAACGACAATTTTAGTAGGCACATGACGTACGGTTCCATCCGGGTCCACGATGATACCGGTCGTTATCTTGGTAGGGTCAACCCCATCGGGGATTGCTATGGTTCTTTCAACATAAGCCTTGAATTTGCTTACATTGAATGTTTTGTTTCCATATGTGCATTTTATATTGAATTCAACAGGTGGTGTAACGATAGTGAAGTTGCCCTTCACAGCTAAGTTTTTAACTAATTTTATTTTCTCTTGTGCTCGTTCTGCAATTCCGATTTCTACCTTGATATCCTTAAGCACTACATTTGTACCAAGCTGTTTCGATATCGCATCAATGTTAATTTGCTGTGCTGGAAGCGTATAGGCTGCTGTTTCTGTTTTTACTTCAAGGTTTGCCTGTTCGTTTTCCATGTTCTTGACCATTTGTCCGTTAAGCAGAGCTTTCTTTATATCCGAACTGGTCTTAATTGGGATGGTTACAACGGCATTGTTGCCTTCTGTTACCAACTTTTGTTTAAGCTTTTGCTGGTCAACCAGGAGCGTAGTGACGGTTTTGTTATTTTCTGTGGAATTTGTGACTGTTCCTGCGTTTACAGTATGACCGTTTACCAGAATATCAACGTCAGAGTTACCGGATTTATTACTAGAATTGTTTCTGGAGCTGTGGGAAGATCTTGTATAAACTGGGACTATTATCGTTGTTGATTGGCTAGCTTCGTAATTTCCATGGGCTTTATATCGTACCTCGTAAGTCCCTGCCGTTAATCTGGTGATCTCTGTGCCTGTTACCGTCATCCAGACCGAATCTGCCGACAGCTTGTATTCCATGGCTGTCGTTGTACCTGTTATTTTCCCGTCATTTAAGGCCGAAGTCGGCGTGACTCCTGCCAAACCGGTTGGCGCCGCTTGTTCTATGCCATTTACAGTGATCTCTTGAGCGAACGTTTTTCCATTTACAGAAATACTTACTTCCGTATCGGTTACTGCCAGTATAGCCCCATTTGCTTTGACTGTTGTAATGCCATTTTCCTCAAAGTCGGACAAGGCAACATCTTGTGTGGTGTGATCTGCTCTCGTCAAGGTTACTGTCAGACCTGTGAGATTCAGCAATTCCCCTGCCATATAGGTGACTTTTTCTGGCGATGTCCTTATGATGATACTGCTTACTGCTGCTGGGACTATTATCGTTGTTGATTGGCTAGCTTCGTAATTTCCATGGGCTTTATATCGTACCTCGTAAGTCCCTGCCGTTAATCTGGTGATCTCTGTGCCTGTTACCGTCATCCAGACCGAATCTGTCGACAGCTTGTATTCCATGGCTGTCGTTGTACCTGTTATTTTCCCGTCATTTAAGGCCGAAGTCGGCGTGACTCCTGCCAAACCGGTTGGCACCGCTTGTTCTATTCCATTTACAGTGATCTCTTGAGCGAACGTTTTTCCATTTACAGAAATACTTACTTCCGTATCGGTTACTGTCAGTATAGCCCCATTTGCTTTGACTGTTGTAATGCCATTTTCCTCAAAGTCGGACAAGGCAACATCTTGTGTGGTGTGATCTGCTCTCGTCAAGGTTACTGTCAGACCTGTGAGATCCAGCAATTCCCCTGCCGTATAGGCTACTTTTGTTGGCGATGTCCTTATGATGATACTGCTTACTGCTGCTGGGACTACTGTACTTGTCGGGTTGCTTGTTACTGCTCCCGAAAAAGCGCCTGTACCTGTTGCGGTTACAGTAATTGCTTTACCAAGAACTGATACGGTTGGTGTGTATGTACTGCCGGTTGCACCGTCAATATTCACACCATCTGCCTGCCATTGGTAGCTAGCTGTAGCATCATTGGGAGCAATTGTCGTGGTAAGTGTTTGTCCTGCCTGTGCCGTACCGCTGATTGATATGGAAGAAAGAGGAGGAGCAATTCTCCACCCATACCAAAAATTGTCGGTCGTACTTCCATCATCCACCGCCTTGTAGGCATTTTGTGCTGAAATTAAGGCGGCGCCTGTTAATTCAGTACCGCTTTCATCGACAATGACAAGATTTCTGGTTGCTGCACAGTTGAGAAATGGAGATTGCCCGCAAGTCGGCGGAGTTGCCGACTGTTTTATAGTTGAAAGGTTACTGCAATAATCAAAAGCACTATCCCAAATAGTATTTGCCACAGGAATACTTACAGTGGTAAGATTGTCACATTCCTTGAACGCAGCACTCCAAATACCTGTAACATTGGGGATATTAATATTTGTCAGTTCTGTGCACCCCCAAAAAGCACGTTGCCCTATATCTGTTGTATCCGGGAAATTTGCGGTTGTAAGGTTTGTGCACTCCCTAAATGCATAAGTTCCAATATAATTTACGTTTGCAATGTCCACAGTTTCTAATGAGGTGGGGAAAA
>JAQUGH010000014.1 GCA_028684195.1 Clostridia bacterium
GAAAGCAAAAGAACAGACTATTTTAGAGATGATTGATTCTGTTTACGGCGTGGCTGTTAGTGACAAGGTAAATAAAAAGATTGAAGGAGAGCAGCAAGAGCAAGAGCAAGAGCGAGAGCAAGAACAAGAACAAGAACAAGAACAAGAACAAGAGCAAGAGCAAGAACAAGAACAAGAGCAAGAACAAGAGCAAGAACAAGAGCAAGAACAAGAGCAAGAACAAGAGAAAGAGCAAGAACAAGAACAAGAGAAAGAGCAAGAACAAGAACAAGAGCAAGAACAAGAGCAAGAACAAGAGCAAGAACAAGAGCAAGAACAAGAGCAAGAACAAGAGCAAGAGCAAGAACAAGAACAAGAGCAAGAGCGAGAACAAGAGCAAGAGCCAAAATGGGTGTTGGGAAAGATCAGGTTAGGGTCACTTTTAGTAGAAGCGGGATTAGTTGATGAAACACAATTAGCTACTGCTCTTAATATTCAAAACGAAACGGGGAGAAGATTAGGAGAAATATTAGTAGAAAATAAGATGGTAGGAGAAAGAGAACTAGTAAATATTTTGAGTGAACAGATGGGATTTCCAATTGTAGAAGTTGATACTGTAGATATTGCTCCTGAAATTCCAACGATAGTTAAGGAAAATTTGGCTAGAAGACATATTCTTATGCCGTTAAAGATGGAAAATGGACGTATTGTTGTTGCGATGGCAGATCCTCTTAATATATATGCTATTGATGATATACAAATGACCACGGGTTGTGGTGTTGTTCCATATATAGCGGGGAAAAAAGAGATAATGCGAGCAATTGATAGATATTATGGTCAACAGAGTACAGAAGCTGCTGTTGAGGATCTATTAAAAGAGATGAGTGCAGGGGGATTAGACGTTCTTGATGAACGTACACTTAATGAAATTAATAATGCTCCTTTAGTTAGATTGGTTAATTCTCTCTTGCGTCAGGCAGTTACAATGAGAGCGAGTGACGTTCATATAGAACCGTATGATACGAAGGTAAGAGTACGCTTTAGGATTGATGGAGATTTGCAGGAAATAATGAAACTTGAAATCAATACCCACTCTGCTGTTGTGGCTAGGATAAAAATCATGGGAAAGATGGATATTGCTGAGCGGCGTGTCCCTCAAGATGGCAGAGTTGAGATGAAAATAGAGGACCATAGGGTTGATTTGCGTCTTTCAACGTTGCCTACTGTGTATGGAGAAAAAGTTGTTGTTAGGATACTGGATAGGAGTGGTAAGTTTTTAAATAGGGACGAATTGGGTTTCTCTCCCCAAAGTTTAGATATACTGGATTCAGTTGTTCGACATCCCTATGGGATTATTCTTGTAACAGGTCCAACAGGTTGTGGAAAAACAAGTACGCTTTATACAATATTGTCAGAATTAAATAGTGGGAAAAGTAATATTATAACAGTAGAAGACCCTGTTGAATACAGGGTGTCCGGGGTTAATCAAGTGCAAGTAAATCCGAAGGCTGGTGTGACATTTGCGAATGCTCTTCGTTCTATTCTTAGACAAGATCCTGATATTATAATGATTGGAGAAATAAGAGATACAGAAACAGTAGAAATTGCTGTTAGAGCTGCTATAACTGGACATCTAGTGTTAAGCACGATGCATACGAATGATACGGCTTCTACAATTACACGTTTGTTAGATATGGGAATAGAACCGTATCTAATTTCTAGTTCTCTTGTAGGAGTTGTTTCACAGAGACTTGTTAAAAAGATTTGTCCTGATTGTAGAATTGAATATCAGGCGGATGAAAGTGAGCTAAAAATGTTCGGTATGGAAAAGGACGAGAAAGTAACGCTTTATAAAGGAAGTGGATGTGTAAATTGTAATAGTACGGGTTATATGGGAAGAACTGCAGTGACAGAAATTATGGAAGTAAACTTACAGATTAAAAAAAGAATTGATGAAAGAAGTAGTTTGGAGGATATAAAAAATGCGGCACTAGAGAATGGAATGGTAAGTTTACAGCATAGTTGTAGGGAAATGGTTCTTAATGGTACAACTACAGTTGAGGAATATATTAGAAATACATATATTATTGATTAGGAGGTGTAAGGATGGCGTCTTTTACCTGTGAAGCGGTTAGCGGCAAAGGGAAACGAATAAAAAAAGTTTGTGAAGCGAGAAATAGTGGAGAAGTTATAAAAAGTTTGAAGGATGAGGGGTTATATCCTGTTAAAGTTGAGGAGATAGTGGTGGGCAAGGAAATAAGGAGCCCTATATCTTTTGATAAAGTAAAGAGGAAAGATATTGTCTTTTTTTGTAGACAAATTGCAACTCTTCTCAATGCAGGTATTCCACTGGCCGATGCTTTACAGATAATAAGTGATCAAATTCTTAATAAAAATTTAAGAATTGCTGTTTCGGAAGTTTCGGAGGATGTTCAAAAAGGGTTGCCATTTTCAGATGCTATGAAAAAACAAAATGTTTTTCCTGCTTTGCTTGTACATATGGTGGCAGCTAGTGAATTGAGTGGAACCATCAATAAAACAATGAATCGTATGGCAGATAATTATGAGAAAGATCTTAGTATAAGCAGAAAAATAAAGGGTGCTATGGTTTATCCAATATTATTAGGATTTGTTGCAATTGGGGCGGTTGTGTTTATAATAACAACGATCCTACCGAGGTTTGCTGATATGTTTGAAAGTGCCAATTTAGAACTTCCAGCATTAACCAAGTTTCTTATTAAAATGAGCGAGGTGCTCAGAAATGATTGGCTTGTTATCGTTGGAGCTATTGTTGCTATTGTTGTTGGATTTTTATATGTAGCACGAACACAGGTAGGAAGAAGAACACTGGATATATTGAAATTAGAAATTCCCATAGTAAAGAGTACTAATATAAAAATAATTACAGCTAGGTTTGCTCGGACAATGTCAGGTCTTTTAAGTAGTGGAATACCTCTCGTGCAATCAATGGAATATGTCGCAAATGTTCTTGAAAATGTAATAGTAAAAGAGAAGATTATGAGGGCCAAAGAGGATATTAGTAAGGGAGCTGAATTAACTGATTCTCTTCGAAAAATGGGGATATTTGAAAAAACGGTTATCCATATGATGAAAATAGGGGAAGAGTCGGGGAAAATGGATGAAATTTTAGAGAACACAGCCAACCTTTATGATGGGGAGGTGGAGACTTCTATTCAGAGTATGGCATCTCTAGTTGAACCGATAATGATAATTATAATGGCTGGTGCGGTTGGATTTGTTGTGCTTTCGGTTATAATGCCAATGTTTGAAATGGCAGGGGGAATTGGATAATATGTAATAAGGGGAATTTTATATATTATGTTAGGGGGGTGAAGATGAAAATAATTTGTATATCTTTTGCTAATAGAAGTTAATAAATTAAGAAAAAGGAGAGGATAAAGGATGGTTTCAAGAATAAGAAAAGTGTTAAATAACAAAAAAGGTTTTACATTAATCGAACTTATGACTGTACTTGTAATTCTAGGTGTTATAATGGGGATAGGAATTCCTAGATATGTAGCGGTGCAAGACCAAGCGGAGTATGATGCTGACGTAGCAACAATCAATAGCATTGCAAAGGCTGCAGAAACATATGTTGCTATAAAAAATGTATATGCTGATAGTGATGTTGGAGTTAAAATTTCGGAATTGGTAACTGCTAAGTTTATTGATGGGGATATTGCACTAAATAGAGCAGATGGAGGAGGACGCAACAAAGATGGTTCAGAAAAGATAGGAACTACACATAAGGATCAAGTATTTACAATTGACGCTGAAACTGGAAAATGCAATGATCTTGCCGCTGTTATTATAGCTATGATTGGTAATCCACCTATGGGATCTTAATATTATGCTATTCTAAGAGCCTTAGTGATGATTAACTGTGTTTATCCTAATAAACGATAAAGTGGGAAGTCCACTGATTTAGTCTAATTAGTTTAGGGAGGATATATCCTCCCTAACTAGTATATTTTTTAAAAATAAATATCTTCCTAATTGGAGGAATCACTTATGTTTAATAAAGATGTTTTATCATTTGATATTGGTACATATAATACAAAGGTTATTATGGGCAAAGGGATGGGAAAGAAGGTAAAGATCAAAGAGGCTTTTACTTTTAGAACTCCTGAAGGCTCAGTAGAAGATGGTCAAATATTGAATGCGGAAGCTTTAAAAGAGAAAATTCAAAGAAGTATAAGAGAAAAAGATATAAGGACAAAGTTAGTTACGTTTTCAATTGCAAGTACTAAAGCTGTAATGAGGGAGTTGGTTCTTCCTTGTACAAATGAGAAAAAAATAGAGGCAATGATTCCTTTTGAGTTATCAAAACATATTCCAATTACGGTGAGTGATTATGTTATTGATTATGTTGTCTTGGAAGTTTTTAATGAGGGGAAAGTAAAAAAATCACGGATTAATGTAGTGGCATTACCAAAGTATATTGTTAAGAGATATTATGATTTATGTAATGAGCTGGATATGATACCGACATCATTGGTATTACATGCAATTGGTTCTTCTTGGTATTTTAAGGATAAGCCAATCGTAAAAAGTGCAGATGAAAATGTAGTACTAATAGATTTAGGTCATTCTTGCACCAACTGCAGTATTATAAGGGATGGTAAACTTTTGTTTAACAGGATTATTTCTGTAGGACTTGTGGATAACATGAAGGGGATGACAGAAAGCGAATATATTGAAAAATGTATGGATGAATTAAAGCTTGTTTTTCGTTTTTATTTGTCTATAAAGAATGAGAATAAGTTAGATAGAATAGTTTTGTTGGGTGGGGGATCTAAGCTTGACGATATTAAGCGTTGCATTCAAGAAAAACTTGAGAGACCTACAGAAGTATTTAGAGATAAGGGAAAGTTTATAATCAATAAAAAGAATAAAGACATTTTAATAAGTCAATATTTTAATGCTGCAAGTGCATTATTATTGGATAAAGGTAGGTGAGGGTTGATGTCACGGATAAATTACTTTTCACCATATATTAAGGAAAATAAGGTTTCACCTTTAAAAAGTAGAGGTAATGTTATTCTTTTGATTGTAATATTAGCAGTAGTAGCTTATATTGTTTTGCAAGTGCAGGTATATTTATTGAAAAATGATATTGCGGAAAATAAAAAAGTAATTGAGTCGCTTAATACTGGAAAGATAGTCGAGGTTATAGATACAAAGAGGCACGTGCCTTTACTGGAAAAATATTATAAGTTAGTTAGTGTATTGAGTAATGATTTAGGGGAAGAAGATATTATAAATTCTAGTTTGTTAGAAAGAATATTCGTAACAGTACCCAAGGATCTTTATTTTGGTGGTTTTAATATTGAAAAAAGCAAATGGGGTATAGCTGGGTATACGGATAATAGAAAGAAAATTGCTGAATTTGAGCATAACTTAAAAAAGAGTGGTATTGTAGAAAAAATTCATCTTAATAATATTGAGCTCGATAAAGGACAATATTATTTTGGAATAGAAGGTACTTTCAGTGAGGAGGTGGTAGAACATGCAAATCAGTAAAAGGGAGAAATTATTATTGATGGTAATGTTCGTAGCAATAGTATCTGTTGTGTATTGTATGTTTTTATTACCTCCAGTATTGGATAAGGTAAAAGTACTTGATGATGAAAATATTGAGTTAGAAAATGAAATTGCTGAGTTACAAAGAGTTAATTCTGAAAGTCGTGAGATTGTAGCTAAGCATAAAATTTTAAATGCAAAAATTGATGCTTTGACGAGTAATTATTTTCATGATACAGAACAGGAAAATATTATTTTAATATTAGATGATCTATTGGCACAATCAGGGGTTGTTGGTGAGAGTATAATTTTTGATGATCCTGACCAAATGAAAAACAAAATAATTTCAGTAAATAAAAATATGTCTTTGAGTGATATGGAGGAAATACTTGCCGTAGGAAGCGGAAATAAAGGTAGTATTATATCTACGAAACGCTCTGTAAATGAATCGACAGTTGATTTCCTCCCAACATTGAATGTTGAATTAGAATTCAATGGTACTAATGAAACTTTTATGAATTTAATAAAGAGGATTGGAGAATATGAAAGAAAAATATTAATTTCACAGGTTACCGTTGGGAATTCAAATGGTTTCAAAGGGAAAATAAATTTGAAATTTGTAGCAATTTCAGGTGCTGTTGATGAGGAAATATCAAAAGCTTGGAGCTTACCGATAACTGCTGGAAATAATGATCCATTATCTAATTCAGGTATGGCTAATAACTATTTTAGAAAATCATCAGCAGATGGGGTAACTACTGTAGGTGCTTGCGATTATATAATGACAGCAAAGCCAATAACTGCTGATTTGCCTACAGTTATACTGGGAATAGATAATGCTGAATCTGATGAAAGCTTTATTTATGCTGATAATGAAGGAATAGAAAATGTGGAATTTCATTTATTTATGAAGAATGGGAAATATTTATGTAAGTATAAAACAGAAAAAAACATTTATCCTAGCAATTCGATTGGAGAAGAAGTTCCTTTTGCTATAAGTGATAACGGAATATCCATGAGAATATTTAGTAATCCCAGAACGAGCTTAAAGGATAAGAGTGGAGTTAATTTGAAGTTGATTAATGAAACAGATAAGCCTTTTGTAGTTAATGTTATTAATGATGATCCAAATAGACCAAGAGTTAAGATAGAGAAAAAAGCAGGTAATATTTTTGTTCAGTAGATAAAAAGGGGGACTAGGTATGCATATTATTAAAGATACAAGAGGGTTTACGTTAATTGAGGTACTTATTGCTGCTGTGATTTTTGCTACTGTACTCCCCCTTTCTATGTATTTTGTGGATTGTATAAGGATAAATAACAAAACAAAAATACAGCAAGAAGCAAATAATTTGGCACAGAGATATATGGAGGAATATAAAGGAAAGAGCGTAGGGGATATAATTGCTGATTTAGATTCAAATGCAACGGAAGTTAGAGAGGGTAAAGAGTATACAATTGATGAAGGTAATGGGTTTGAGGTCAATGTGGAATTAGAGTATGATGAAATGATAGTATCGAAAATGGGTAGGATGGAAATAGAGAAGCGACTTGTTTTTGGGGACTTGGTAATAATCGTAAGAAAAGAATCAGGTGATTTCGCTTGGATTATTGATAATGGAGAAAGTTATGAATTGAAAATAGAAGTTGATATTAATGGAAGTCCAAAGTTAACGATAAGTGATAGTAATAGTGTTTCAAAAGGTTCAACAGTTCTTGACAATATAGATCCAAATCCGAGAATACTTGAAATAGTAGTAGAAGAAGATGTCAATTTAACATTTGATGTATACAATGAAATGGCTAGTAAATTTATAATATGTAAAGATATAGATGATAGTGCTACGTTTAATTTGAACATAAATTTAGGTGAGGTAGAAGTTCGAGATTTGTACCAAATAGATGAATATGAACGTGGTGCAGATATTACAGTTACAGTAGAGTATAGTAAGTATGAGGATGAATTCAAGGAGCTTGCTAAGATGTCTCAAACGAGAAAAACAAGAACATAAGGTTAGATGGGGGGGATAGAAAAATATGTTTAATAAAATGTTGCATAATAATAAAGGGATGGCTTTGGCTTTAGTTATTGTTGCGCTTACTATCCTCAGTACAGTAGGTTTAGCCATTATGTCTTTGAGTATTGCACATTTAAAGGTAAGCTATGTCGATAGAAAAGGGAAAATTTCATTTTATATGGCAGAATCAGGACTTGAACAAGCATATGGATTAATCTTAGATGAGGTGGCTAATGCTGTTAAGGTAGGGAATACTGCGACTAATGCGTCAATAAAGGAGTTTTTGGATGCTGAAAAGGAGCATGAAAATACAGATCCTGACTATGATAGTGTATATCTTAATGATGATGGGACTATAAATGAAGCGGAATTAAAAAGAAAGTTAGATAAGTGCTATAAGGACACTACTGATCCCGAATGTGCGGTATGGTATAAAGTTTTTGCTGATGAATATAGAGAGTATTTAAATAATTGTGGGTTAGACTTAATACTAGTGAATCCAGACAATTATGAAGGTGGCGGTGTTGCTGGTAAAAAACCAGCGGTTTGGGTTATGGGGCGTACATTTCCGCTCTATCTTCCAGAGGATATGTCGTGTAAGTTGACACTCAGCTCTGCTTTTTTTGAAGATGATTACAAACAGGAAGTTGAAATGGATTTTACCATGGATGTGCCTACGAAAATCCCACAATACTTTTTCGTAAATGCGGTAGTTGATAATAAAGTGAACCCTATATGGGATTGTGTTGTAACATCTTGTGGTGAGATTAAGATGAAAGGCACTAGCAATGTTGTAGTATATGGTGATGTGTCTACATCTAATAATGTTGCATTTAAAGATTCAAATGCGTCTAGTCTAACGATAAATGGTAATCTATATGCTGATAACTTAATTGTTGATGGGGAAGGGGTAACATATAAGAACAATGATGTGACAATTTCAGGGGAATTGTATACATATGATGATCTTGAAATAAATGGGTTGGAATCAAATGTGAAAATAGATGGAGGATATTTCGGGTTTTCAGATGGGTCGGGGGGAGCAACTCATGATCAGAGTAGTGGAATTGTTATTAATTCAGAGGATTTTTCTAAAGATGGAGGTTCTACCCTTGAGATAGGTGGGGAAACATTTATTTGTGGAACATCTTATATTAGTGTAGAAGGAGGACCTTATCAGACAGGGGAGAGTATATCTATAAAGGGAAATTATAGGGCATATAGCCATAAGATCCCGGGAAATTACGAATATAAATATTATGAACCTCTTTATTTAGTACATAAAAAAGATGGGGCGGAAATGGTATGGGACGATAAAGCAGAGTACTTTAATGAGGTGTATAATAATGAGCCTTCATTGATAAATATTGGTGCTACTGATAGTATATCATTGAGTGTTGCTAATGGTATAAATATATTAGGAGCGTATATAAATAATAACACAGTATCCCCTGGTATGAGTTTAGGAGGGAAAATAGGTGATTTCGAAGCTAAGAAAACTACTTGTAGTACTACATATAATGCTAAAACGATAAAAGATGATGTTGAATTTTATAATTCTGTTGAGGTGAAGGAAGAGTACGATGATGGGTTTGAGTTATTTAAAAAAGATGATATTACATTATATGCGAGTGGTTATGTAGGATATCCAAATAGTCCTACTAATAAAGAAGTAACCAGTCCTATTGATGGAATAATCGTATCTGAAGGTACTGTCTATTTGTGTGGTGATATTAATTTTTCAGGATTAATTGTTGCGAAGAATGGTGTTGTGTTTATGAATGATACTGGTTCTCAGACGGTTACGCTTAATAAAAAGTATGTTGTTAATAAGCTTAGTGAGATAAGAAACACAAACCCTGGGGCTGATCCTTTTGAACCTGGATATGAAGATGCTGGTACAGTTGTTGATTCTTCGTATGGCTTTGCGGATGCAATTAGTATTAATGCTTTTAAAGAGTACGTTAAAACAGATAACTGGAAGGGATTATAAAATATTGGTAAATGGCAGGAGATATCTTATGAAAAGATTATTAAAAAGTAATAACAAAGGGCTAACATTGATGGAAGTGCTAGTAACATTAGTAATAACTTCTATAGTAGTTGTGGGAATCATGACATTTGTTGTTAATAACGTAAATTATACCAATAAGGCACAGGATGAAATATATATTCAAGACCAGGTACGAACTGCTATGAGGTTTATAACAAAGGAAGCATTGGATAAGAATAAGTATGATACTATTGGAGCGCTTAGCGCAGGTATTCATATGTTCTATAAAGATTCTGACAATTGGTTTTGTATACAACATAATTCTGAGGATAAGACAATAGAACATAGAAAGGTTAGTCCTTTTCAAGTGGGCGAAGTATTTGCAGAGAATATAGTATCTTTTGTGGTTACTAAGGATGCTAGTAATGAGAAACTTGTAGAGGTTACTATTACTGGAGAGAAGAATGATGCGGAGTTTGAATTAACAAGTCAAATATATTTAAGAAATTAAAATAGATAGGATTGTAATGTTTAATATTTCCTTATCATTAAAACAGAATTAATCACCAAGGCAATGCAAGAAACAGCTAATAGAGCTATGAATGAAAAGTAAAATAGCTTACAGGTGTAAATAAAGTTAGAAGCAAATATAGAGAAAAAATAGCTTGAAGATACTAGATGTGTTGTGGTTAGTATATTTGTCATAGTTGATATAACTGGTATGTTAGTGTAAGATAACCAACCAACATTCAAGCTAAGCAGATACGCGATACCCCCTGCTATAAGACCTTGAAAGATTCTACATTTGTGATATAGATGTGGATTAATATCCGATCCTGCTAGAATGCTTGCTACTTGGGCTTGAATGGAAAGTCCGCTCCATCCTAATAAAACACTGGCGATAATTGCTTTTTCCTGTAAGGTAGCAGAAGAGAGGGAGACTTCTTTTAGACCGAGGGTTATTTCCCAAAAGCCTGAGGCGAGAGAGGAACTAAGGCAGGAGTTAATGCCAAAGATAGAGAGAATCATATGGAATGGATATTTTATAAACTCCAATAGAGAAGTTATTTTGAGGATATTAATGATGATTGAAAAAATTATTACAAAGCCACCTATTAGAAAGATATTATTAATACTGGATTTAATAGAATCTCCGAGAAGTCTACCTAAAGGCTTTCTTTTTTTATGTGCTTGGAGGAAGGTGAAAATACTATTAGTAATTAGATGTTTATCAATATGACATAAAGCTGGTACACGAGGAGAATTTAAACCTAGCATAATTCCAAGAATAATATTAGCTAGGTAATGTGAAATGGCAAGAATAATACCGAGAGCTGGATTGTTAAACATACCAATAGCTATTGCTGTCATAATAAAAAGAGGACTGGAATTGTTGGTAAAGGCAACTAATCTTGCTCCTTCTTCAAGAGTGCATTTGTTTTCTTCAACAAGTCTTTTCGTAAGAACTGCTCCCATAGGGAATCCTGAAGTAAAGCCCATGGTTGCTACAAAAGAAGCGGAGCCGGGCAAATTAAAAAGAGGACGCATGATTGGCTCGAGCAGAATGCCTAACATATTAACAATTCCTATGTTAAGAAGGACTTCTGCTAAGATAAAAAAAGGGAGCAGGGAAGGGACAAGGACAGTAGCCCATATTTCAAGACCATAGCTTGCACCTTGATATATTTCTTGAGGCCAAAACAGCATAGAAAATGCTATAAAAATGGTTACGAGTGCATATATAAATGGTGATATGGTTTTTTTATGGAGTATTGAGTTTGTATTTTGCACAAAAATCACCATCCCAGATCACCATTTAATAGATTTCTATAAATGATTATATGGGATGGTGAAGGGTGGTAGACCTAACGTGTAACAGGTTTTTGTAAATAGTCTAAGTTTCCCGTTCTGTTTTGAGGTAAAGGGAAAAGTAGGGAATAGATGTCGGTTGCCAAGGTATCTAAATTCCAAGAGCATTGGATTTGGGGATTATCTTGTAAGTATTTATTAACATGGGCACCTTTTGTGATTATTGGAAGTGTACCTTCTTTTTGTATTTCTTTTAATAATTCTTTGCCACGCTCTGAAAATCCTAAAAGATGCAGATAAACAGGCTCTTTTTGAAGATAAGATTCTTCGTTTGTTGTATAGTTCAATAAAAGGTGGATGAGAAACCTTTGAAGTCTGGTGTAGGTATATCTTTTTGTTTTTAACTTTGTTAGAAATTCTTTAAGATTTGTGGTTTGCAGGGCTAGTTTATGGATACGATTTTCCAAACCCTCTGAAACATTAGTGATATTTTGAAGTTCTTGTGGTGTAGTACGGCGAAGAAGTGTCAGAAGATGCGGCGTGAGAGATTCCAGTGAGATAGGACCTCGTCCCAGTTTAAATTCTTCTTCAAGTATTTTTAGGGTGGAATTTGGACAATGATTTTTTATTTCTTGCAGTGATTTGCTATAGTTTGAAGAGTGTTGGGTAAGAAAATTTCTAATAGCTGTAGCACTGGGCAGAGTTTCTTCTTGAATATTTGTTTCAAGATATTCAGAACCCTTACGCTTAATCATGACTGGGATAAGGTTCGATTCTTTTTCTATCAGTAGTTGGAGGTAGGAAATTGCAAGGATGTTATTAGGTGTTTCAAGAAGCTGTTTGTCAAAGGATATTTCTTTGGAAAGTGCTTGCGCTCTAGCTTATGGAAAGGAAAGTCCTTCTTTAAGATACTGTTTAAGAGTATTTTGATATTGCACAGGTTCTTTGGCAAGAATTTGAGCTATGTCCGAGAGTGCCGAAGGGTTAGTTGCTTCTACACCAAAAGCAAGATGAGAAACAATGCCGGTTGCGGCTAGTGTTTCAATACCACCCTTGGCAAACCAATAAGCACTTTGTGTAGCGTAGAGAACTGGTAACTCAAAGACAAGATCAACGCCATTGTTGATCGCCATTTTAGCACGTGCCCATTTATTGACGAGGGCAGGTTCTCCACGTTGCATAAAATTACCGCTCATAACACAGACTACACCCTTAGCATTAGTTAATTTTTTAGCTTCATTTAAGTGATAGAGATGACCATTATGAAAGGGATTATATTCAGAGATTATTCCAAGTATATTCACAGTGTAGTTCTCCATTTCCAAAGGATGATGTCCCTTTAAAAAGATATTATCACAATTAATTGAGATAAGACAATTAATAAATATAATTTTCAATAGGAAAATAATAATCTGTGACGAATATATACTGGAATAATGAAAAATATAGATCAGAGGAGGCAATATACATGGGATTATTGGAGCAAATTAGAGAAAAAGCAAAAAAGAAAAATGGCACCATTGTTTTAGCTGAAGGGACTGAAGAAAGAACTGTTGCTGCAGCTGGTATTATCACGAAAGAACGTCTTGCAAATATTATTTTGCTGGGTGAGGAAGGGAAGATTAAAGCTACTGCGGAAAAGGTGGGGGCTGATCTTTCTAATGTAAAGATCATTGATCCTCTCAAATCAGAAAAATTTAAAGAGTATGTGGAAGAGTTTTATGAGATGAGAAAGAAAAAAGGATTGACCATGGAGATAGCGGAAAAGACCATGGAAAACACTTTGTATTATGGTACGATGATGAATTATAAAGGTGATGCTGATGGGATGTTGGCAGGAGCTGAAAATACTACTGGTAATGTTTTGAGACCAAATTTACAAATTATAAAAACCTCGCCGGGTATCTCGGTAGTGTCAGGATGCTTTTTGATGATAAGTCCTTATCAAGAATTTGGAGTAGATGGAGTTATGTTGTTTGCAGATTGTGGAGTTAATCCTAATCCTACTGCGGAACAGTTAGCGGAAATAGCTATTTCTTCTGCACAATCATACAAAGCTTTTACAGGAAATGAACCAAGGGTGGCGATGTTGTCTTTTTCCAGTAAAGGTAGTGCAAAGCATGAGCTTGTTGACAAGGTTGTAGAAGCTACACTGCTTGCAAAGAAGAAGGCTCCTGATTTAATTATAGATGGTGAATTACAAGCTGACGCAGCTATTGTTCCAAAGGTTGCCGCTTCAAAAGCTCCCGGAAGTCCTCTGGAGGGTAAAGCTAATGTTTTAGTATTTCCTGATTTACAAGCAGGGAATATTGCGTATAAGCTGGTGCAGCGTTTAGGGAAAGCTGAGGCATTAGGGCCAATTTTACAGGGGATAGCTAGACCTGTTAATGATCTGTCCAGGGGTTGTAGTGTAGAGGATATCGTGAATATGGCAGCAATTACAGTTTGCCAGATACCTGAGTAAGTTTATCTAAATAGCTAAGTATCGCTTAAATATCACTTGAATATTACTTTTGTAATTGAGTAGCAAAATTGTTATGGAAAAAGAAAAACAACAGTTTTCTTGACAATTAATAAAAAAATTATGTATAATAATAAGGCTTGCTTGTAAACTTACAGAGGTGGGCGATAATTTTGAAGATAAATGTTTTAAAGTTACAAATGGAGTTAGGCGCCAAAGATAATTTTTTATTTACGATGACAGATTTACCTAATGTAGGGGAAGTGGTTATAACTAAACCGATTGAGGTAGAAGGTCAATTAGTGAATACAGGTAATTCCTTGGAGTTGTCCATGAAAATCAAAACAGAAGTAGCAGTTTCTTGTAGCAGATGTTTGGATGAGGTAAATCTCCCTATTGAATTTGAGTCGGTTGATCAGTATTGTCATAAAAGTGACAAAGATGATGTTCTTGAAGATAGTGGGGATGAGTTATCAACGGTAATGATTTTAGAAGATGATTGGATTGATATTGAGCGGGCTGTTCAAGAGAATATAATTCTTAATATGCCAATGTATGCGTTATGTAGGCCCGATTGTCCGGGAATTTGCCCACAATGTGGTAAAAATTTAAAAGAAGGTAAGTGCGATTGCTGTGAGGAAAATCTTGATCCTCGTTTTGAAGCATTAGCAAGGCTGAAAGAGAAGATGAAAGCTGAGTGAGGGTATAGTAAAAAGAGGAGGTGGGTATAAATGGGAGTACAACAAAACCGCCGTTCTAAAGCGAGAAATCGTCGGAGAAGAGCCGAGGTTATGAAGCTTGAGGCTCCAAATCTTAATGAGTGTCCTAAATGTCATGAATTAAAACAGCCTCACATGGTGTGTCCATCCTGTGGCTATTATAAAGATCGTGAAGTTATTGCTCAGAAGGCAGAATAATTAAGATTTGCAAGAGCGTTTTAGAGGACGAAGAGGGAAGCCCAAAATAGGGGGCTTTCTTTTTTATTTGTTTGTAGTTAAATATTTTTCTTGCAAAAAAAAGGCATTACATTTATACTAGGTATCAATATCAGGTAACAATCATATATTATATTCTATTTTATAAGGAGAAACATCTAATGGTTAGCAGAATTAGTGTAGTTAATAAGATTAGCAAAGGAAAGCGACAACCAAGGTTGGTTGATTTAATTAAAAAGAATCCTTTTGTTACCGATGATGATTTGGCAAAGAATTTCAATGTTTCTGTACAGACGATTCGTTTGGATCGTGTAGAATTAGGAATTCCTGAACTTCGAATGAGAACAAAGCTTGTTGCTGAAAATGCTCACGAGAAAGTCAGATCTATCATGGGGCATGAAATGGTGGGCGAGTTGATTGAACTTGAATTAGGTCAGTTTGCTACATCTTGTTTAGAAGTTGTGCCCATCATGGTTGCTGAAAAGAGTAAGGTTTGTCGAGGGGATTATATTTTTTCTCAGGCAAATATATTGGCAGCAGCTTTAATTGATTCGGAAATAGTTCTGACGGGAAGTGCAAGGCTACGGTTTAAAAGACCGGTATATTTGGGAGAAAAAATCATTGCACATGCTTTTTTAGCTCGCAAAAAGATTAATAAATATTTAGTTAAAGTAGTGTCAAAAGTAGAATCTGAGGAAGTATTTATGGGAAAATTTGTTTTTGTTGCAAAATAGGGAGATGGGTATATGAGAATTGTAGTTGATGCAATGGGTGGAGATCATGCTCCGGGTGAAGTAATACAAGGAGCTCTTGATGCTTGTAGAGATGATCAAAATATAAATATTATTCTAGTTGGGCAGGAAAAAGAAATTATTAAACATTTACCTGTTGATTATGATAGGGAAAGGATTTCTATTCATCATTGTGAGGAAATAATAGGAATGGAGGAACATCCTGCTACTACCTATAGACGTAAAAAGGATGCTTCTATTACGGTGGCGACACGTTTGCTTAAGGAAAAGATGGGAGACGCTCTTGTTTCTGCAGGTAGTACGGGGGCGCAAATGGTGGCTGCATTATTTGGACTGGGGCGTATTAAGGGAATTGATAGACCGGCTATTGTTACGGTTATACCAAGCTTAAAAGGACCAAAGCTCTTATTAGATGCTGGAGCTAATGCTGATTGCAAACCTGAAAACATTCTGCAATTTGCTAAAATGGGTAGCGTTTATGCGGAAAAGGTTATAAATATTATTAAGCCTAGTATTGGTTTGATTAGTAATGGAACGGAACCAAATAAAGGTAATGATTTGACAATTAAGGCTTATGAATTATTAAAAAATGATGCTAATATAAATTTTTTAGGAAATGTAGAAGGGAGAGAGCTATTAACAGGTGAAGCAGACGTCTTTGTTTGTGATGGCTTTGTTGGAAATATTATGTTAAAGGTATTGGAAGGCACAGCAGGAGGAATGATTTCTTTGCTTAAGGAAGAATTGAAGAAAAATATGCGAAGTAAACTGGGGGCTATTTTACTTGCACCTGCATTAAGGAAAATAAAATCAAGACTAGATTATTCGGAATATGGAGGAGCTCCTCTGTTAGGAGTTGATGGAATAAGTATTATTTGTCATGGAAGCTCCAAAGCATACGCAATAAAAAATGCCATATATGTAGCTTCTGCTTGTGTAAACAAGGGAGTGGTTAAATTTCTCGGGGATAGTATAAATAAAGGAAAGGATGGTGAATAAATTGTCGCATAAACTTCGTTCAGTAGGCATTGTTGGATTGGGTTCGTGGTTACCTGAGGAGATCATTACGAATGCTGATTTGTCAAGGGTAGTAGATACTTCTGATGAATGGATAAAAACAAGGACAGGAATATCTGAAAGAAGGAAAGCGGCAATCACGGAGGCAGCCTCGGATTTGGGGACAAAGGCAGCTCAAAAGGCTCTGGAGGATGCAGGAATATCTGCTGAAGAAATTGATCTCATTATTGTTGCTACAGTTACTCCGGATATGTTTTTACCTTCGACGTCTTGTATAATACAAAAAAACTTGGGAGCTTCTAAGGCAGCGGCTTTTGATTTGTCTGCAGCTTGTTCGGGCTTTTTATATGCACTTGCTGCAGGAAGTCAGTTTATTGCAACAGGGTTATATAAGACGGTGCTTGTCGTAGCATCAGAGGTTTTAACGAAGATAATAAATTGGGAAGATAGAGATACTTGCGTATTATTCGGTGATGGTGCAGGGGCTGCAATTTTAAAACCGGTGGAAGAAGGATTTGGCTTTTTATCATTTCATTTGGGTGCAGATGGAACAGGTGGTGACTATTTACAAATTCCTGCGGGTGGATCTCGTAAACCAGCAAGTGAAGAAACAATAAAAAACAAAGAGCATTATATGACGATGAATGGAAAAGAAGTATTTAAGTTTGCTGTTAAAATAATGGGTAATGCCTCACTTGAAGCTTTAGAAAAAGCGGGATTATCCAAAAATGATGTTGACTTTTTTGTCCCACATCAAGCGAATACTAGAATAATTGATTCGGCTATGAAAAGACTTGGCTTATCGTCAGAAAAGGTATATATAAATCTTGATAAATATGGTAATATGTCAGGAGCGTCTATTCCTGTTGCTTTGGATGAAGCTGTAAAAGGTGGATTAATAAAACACGGTGATATTGTAGTCTTGGTTGGATTTGGTGCAGGCTTAACCTGGGGTGCCAGCGTAATAAAGTGGTTTGCTTAACAATAGCTTATTAACAATGGTTGAACGATAGTTGAACGATGGTTTAACAATGGTTTAACAATAGTTCAGCAATGGTTTAACTATGGTTTCCTGACCAACTGACCAACTGACCAACTGACCAACTGACCAACTGACCAACTGACCAACTGACCAACTGACCAACTGACCAACTGTTTAACTATTGTTCAAGAAGGGAGGATGAAAAAGAGAATGTTAAATACTAAAATGATGGATCTATTACATATCAAATATCCAATTATTCAAGGGGGAATGGCTTGGGTAGCCACAGCTGAATTAGCTGCTGCTGTCTCAGAAGGTGGAGGATTGGGAATCATAGGGGCAGGAAGTGCTCCTGGTGAAGTGGTTCGTCAGCAAATAAGGAAAGCTAAAAGTCTGACTGATAAACCCATTGGAGTTAATGCGTATTTTCTTTCTCCTTTTGTGGAAGAAGTAATACAGGTTATTATTGAAGAAAAGGTAAGTGTAATTACGACAGGAGCTGGTAACCCGGGAAAGTATGTGCCAAAGTTAAAAGAGGCAGGAATAAAGATAATTCCTGTTATATCTTCGGTGGCTTTGGCTAGAAGAATGGAAAAAGCAGGAGTCGACGCTTTGATTGCGGAGGGAATGGAATGTGGCGGACATACAGGGGATTTAACAACGATGGCTCTTTTACCTCAAGTTGTTGATGCTGTGCAGGTTCCGGTTATTGCTGCTGGAGGAATAGCAGATGGACGTCAGTTAGCGGCTACCTTATGTATGGGGGCTCAAGGAGTGCAGATGGGGACACGCTTTATTTGTGCGGAAGAATGTATTGCTCATGAGAATTATAAAAATGCAATTTTAAAAGCTAAAGACAGAGGGACGGTTCTGACAGGACATAATGGACATTATGTAAGAGTGTTGAAGAATAAGCTAACCCAAGAGTATATAAGACTTTCAAAGGAAGGTGCAACCCCTGAAGAATTAGAAAAATTAGGAATGGGAAGATTGAGGGCTGCTGTTATTGAGGGTGACGATAAAATGGGATCTTTGATGTCGGGGCAGGTAGCTGCTATGGTTAAAAAGATTCAACCTGCTCAGGAAATACTTGAAGAAGTGGTAAAAGAGGCTCTTGATGTTTTGAAAGGAGTGGATGTATGGGCACGGGGAAAATAGCTTTTGTCTTTCCGGGACAAGGTTCTCAATACGTAGGAATGGGAAAAGAGATATATGATAATTTTTCTATTGCGAAGAAAGTTTTTAATTATGGTGATGAAAGATTAGGGATGTTACTTAGTAATCTGTGTTTTTATGGACCGGAAGATGAATTAAAATTAACAGCTAATACGCAGCCGGCTATACTTTTAACAAGTGTGGCGATACTCAAAATTTTGGAACAGGAAGGGATAAGACCGGATTATGTAGCAGGTCATAGTTTGGGAGAATATAGTGCATTAATTGCAGCTGGGTCTTTAACTATAAGTGATGCGGTTTGGCTGGTTAGACAAAGAGGGCTTTTTATGCAGGAGGCGATATCTCCCGGAGAGGGAACTATGGCAGCTATAATTGGTTTGGATAAAGATCAGGTAGTGTCTTTATGTGAAGAGGCTTCAAGTGAAGGAGTAATAGAGATTGCTAACATTAATTGTCCAAGTCAGATTGTTGTTGCAGGTTATACCAAGGCGATTCAAAGAGCCATAGAGTTGTCAAAAGAATATGGTGCTAGACGTACTGTGCTTTTACCTGTAAGTGGACCTTTTCATTCCAGCTTATTAAAAGCAGCTTCTAAAAAATTAGAAGAAACCTTAAAAAAAATCATAATATCTCAGGCTTGGGTGCCTATAGTTGCTAATTGTACAGCTGATTTTGAAGTAAGACCAGATAAAATCAAAGCTAACCTTGTCAACCAGGTAAGTAGTGCAGTACAATGGCAACGATCAGTTGAAAAGTTGATCGAAGCAGGGGTGAATACTTTTATTGAGATTGGACCGGGAAAAGTGTTGAGCGGTTTGATAAAAAAGATAGATAGAAGTTTAGAGACGTATAATATTGAGAATTTAGAGACGTTATCTAAAACATTGACTTTTTTAAAGGAGGTGAAAAAGCATGTTAGCTGATAAAGTTGCCTTGATAACAGGTGCCTCAAGAGGTATTGGTAGAGCTACTGCTTTGGTATTGGCTCAAAAAGGTGCAAAGGTGATTATAAATTACAAGGGTAATGAAGAAGCCGCTAAAGAAGTTTTGGATAAAGTCCACCAGTTGGGGGCTGAGGGCGATATTATATGTGCAGATGTTTCATCATCAGAACAAGTTGATAATATGGTAAAAAAAGTACTTGCTAAACATGGGCGAATTGATATACTTGTAAATAATGCTGGGATAACACGAGATACCTTGATTGTACGTATGAAGGATGAAGAGTGGAATAAGGTAATAGATACAAATCTCACAGCGGCTTTTAATTGTTTGCGAGCGGTGGCACGTTCTATGATGAAGCAAAAAAGTGGTAAAATAATAAACATAGCATCAGTTGTGGGTTTGCATGGTAATGCAGGTCAGATCAATTATGCTTCTGCGAAGGCAGGTATAATTGGAATGACAAAAAGTGCTGCCAAAGAGTTAGCAATTCGTGGTATAATCGTTAATGCAATTGCACCCGGTTTCATTGTTACTGATATGACAAACAAATTATCTGATGAGGTTAAAGAAAAGTTAGCTCAAGAAATACCCTTGAGGCGTTTAGGTCGTCCTGAGGATGTAGCAAATATGGTTGCTTTTTTGGCTGAACCGGAGACAAATTATATTACTGGACAGATAATATCGGTAGATGGTGGTATGTCTATGTAATTGTGGAAGTTTCACTTTATATGGAAGGGAGGTGATATTAATGGATATATTCACAAAAATAAAATCTCTAGTATCTGAACAGTTGGGAGAAAATGAAGAAAATATCACTTTGGAAACTACGTTTGATGCTCTTAATGCTGATTCTCTTGATGTAGTTGAATTGATTATGGCTCTTGAAGAGGAGTTTGATTTAGAAATACCTGATGAAGATGCGGAGAAGATTAAAACTGTAGGAAATGCTGTAGATTATATAAAAAGCAAACAATAATTTAGTACATAATAAGAGGTGCTTAGTTTGTTGCTTTTGATAATTGTTTCTTAATTTTTAATTTAGGAGCTCCGTGGTGAATTACTGCGGAGCTCTTTTAGAAAAAATTCAATGTATATAGATATACTGGAGGTTTTAAATTTGAAATTACCTGAGCTTCGTATTGGAGAACTTAGACCGAAGATACCTATAATTCAAGGAGGTATGGCAGTAAAAGTATCAACAGCTAAATTAGCTGCTGCTGTGGCTAATGAAGGGGGTATTGGTATTATTGCTGCTACCGGAATGACACCGCAAGAGTTAATAGAGGAAATAAAAAAAGCTCGTTTACTTTCGTCGGGAATTATTGGGATAAATATAATGTATGCAGTTACGGCTTTCTCTGAGCTATTTAAAACTGCCCTCAAAGAGGGGATTGATTTAGTGATATCTGGTGCGGGTTTTTCAAGGGATATGTTTTCTTGGGGAAGAGAGGCTAATACTCCAGTGATACCGATAGTTTCTACAGTAAAGCTTGCTAAAATCTCAGAAAAGCTTGGGGCTGCCGCTGTAGTAGTAGAAGGGAAAGAGGCTGGAGGACACTTAGGTACGAGTTATGCTGTTGAAGAAATATTTCCTGAAGTAAAGAAAAATGTTAGTATTCCTGTGATAGTAGCAGGTGGAATTATTGATGGTCAGGATGTTGCAAGAAAATTCAAGCTGGGAGCGGACGGTGTGCAAATGGGGACACGTTTTGCGGCAAGCTTTGAGTCTAATGTTGCTGATAATGTGAAGGAGTTTTACGTAAAGGCAAAAGCGAAAGATATAATGATTATTAATAGTCCGGTAGGACTTTTAGGAAGGGCAATTAAAAATAAGTTTGCGGAAAAAATTGTGAAAGGTACAGTAAAACCTCCTAGCGAATGTAATATGTGTCTTAAAAATTGTAAAGCCAATTTCTGTATAATGGAAGCTTTAAATAATGCGCAGCAAGGTAATCTTGAGGAGGGGTTGATTTTTTCAGGGGAGTTTATAGAAAAGATAAAAAGTATTATGTCTGTTAGAGAGATAATTAGTACTCTGCTTTTGGAGGTAGAGGCTTCAGTATAAAAATGTTTCGTTTTTAATGAAAAGAGGTGTGTTAATGAAACAAAGAGTCGTGATAACTGGAATGGGTGCTGTTACGCCACTGGGAATAGGTGTGGAAGAGTTCTGGGGAAATATTATCAAGGGAAAGTCCGGGATAGACAAAATAACGAAGTTTGATACAAGTAACCTTACTTCAAAGATTGCCGGTGAAGTAAAAGATTTTGAGCCGTCCTGTTATATGGATAAAAAAGAAGCAAGAAGGATGGATCGTTTTACTCAATTTGCTGTTGCCGGTGCCAAAATGGCGATAGAAGATGCTAAAATAGATCTGGAAAAAGTTGATAGTGATAGGATGGGTGTAGTTTTGGGCTCTGGGGTTGGAGGAATGGAAACCTTGGAGAATCAGATGAAAGTAATGTATGAAAAAGGGCCTGGGCGGGTAAGTCCTTTCTTTATTCCGATGATGATCAGTAATATGGCTGCAGGTCAAATTGCGATTACAGTTGGGGCGAAAGGACCTTGCTTTACTGTTGTTACTGCGTGTGCTTCTGGGACTAATGCTCTCGGGGATGCGTTTAAAATCATTCAACAGGGAAGGGCTGATATAGTTATTGCTGGTGGTGCGGAAGCCGCCATCACGCCGTTAGCTATGGCAGGATTTTGTTCCATGAAAGCGTTATCTAAACGAAATGAAGAACCACAGTTAGCTAGTCGTCCCTTTGATAAGGAAAGAGATGGGTTTGTCATGGGCGAAGGAGCGGGAATATTAATTTTAGAAAGCTTGGAGCATGCTCAAAAGAGAGAGGCATTTATTCACGCAGAAGTTTTGGGATATGGTTCTACTGCTGATGCACATCATATTACAGCACCGGCACCGGGAGGGGTAGGAGCAGCCAAAGCAATGCTCAATGCTTTAAATGATGCGGGTCTTTCACCGGCACAAGTTGATTATATTAATGCCCATGGAACATCTACGGAGCTTAATGATAAGTATGAAACGATGGGTATTAAGGAAACATTTAAGGAACATGCTTATAAATTGGCGGTAAGCTCGACTAAATCAATGACTGGACATATGTTAGGAGCTGCAGGTGGTGTGGAGATGATAGCTTTAGTTCTTTCAGTGCAACATAATGTGGTACCTCCTACCATTAATTATGACGTTCCTGATCCTTATTGTGACCTTGATTATGTTCCAAATAAGGCTAGGAAAATGCAAGTTAATTATGCGATGAGTAATTCTTTAGGTTTTGGTGGACATAATGCCTCTGTTCTTATTGGCAAATTTGAGGCATAATAAAAGGGAGGTTAGTTGAAACTAGCCTCTCTTTTATATTTTCATTCAAATACTTGATTATTGGAAGTATTACGTTACTTTACTGGGAGGAGATTATTTATGCTTGACTTAGACCGAAAAGAGAAATTAGAGAAGCTATTGCTGCAATTAAAAATAAGTAAAGATGTGGATTTATGTCAGGTACATCAAGCACTTATTCATCCATCTTATGTTTATGAAGGAAAAGGAGATATGGGTGGGCATAATCAACGCTTGGAATTTTTGGGAGATGCAATTGTAGGATTAGTGATAGGGCAACATTTATATGAAAAATATCCTCAAAAAAGTGAGGGTGAATTAACAAAAATGAGAGCGACAATAGTTTGTGAAGCTTCTTTGTTTCAAGCTGCTAAAAAAATAGGATTGGGAGAATATCTTTTGCTTGGTAAGGGAGAAAAAAGAATGGGTGGATCAAAAAGGATATCCAATTTGGCGGATTGTTTTGAAGCATTTATAGGATCAATTTATTTGTCTGTAGGATTAGAGGAAATTCGTAAGATAATTTTTAATGTCCTGAGTGATAAAATTGAAGATGCTGCGAAAGGAGATTTTGGTGATTATAAAACCGGCTTGCAGGAATATGTTCAAAAAGAGCCAAATACTAACTTGTGTTATAAAATAATAAAAGAAGAAGGACCTGATCATGCTAAAATGTTTTGGGCCGCAGTATATTTGAATGAAAAAGAGTTAGCACAGGGTAAGGGTAAGACAAAAAAAGAAGCTGAACAAGAGGCCGCCAAGTGTGCCTTAAATCAAATGGGGGATTAAAGATGAATAGTCCACTTATTATACCTTTTTTTATTCCTCATGCAGGTTGCCCGTTTACTTGTGTGTTTTGTAACCAATGGGAAATCAGTGGGGAAAAAGATGAAGTTAAAGCGGAGGATATTGACAAGAGTGTGGAGGAATATCTGAAAAGAGCTAGAATATGGCCAGGACGACAGATAGAAATTGCTTATTTTGGAGGAACCTTTACAGCAATTCCGGTAGATAAGCAGATAGCTTTATTGGAAGCTGCGGCTGAACAAAAGAAAAAAGGTCGTATTAAGGGGATAAGACTTTCTACCAGACCAGATTGTATAAACGAAGAAATTCTAGAGCGATTATTAGCATATGGTGTTACGACTGTTGAACTAGGAGCACAATCCCTTGTGGATGAGGTTTTAGAAAAGACGCATCGAGGACATTCAGTTGAGGATATAGTTAAGGCGACAAGACTTCTGAGAAAATATCCTTTTCAGGTGGGTTATCAATTAATGCTTGGTTTGCCGGGAGATACAAATGCTTCTGCACGTCTAACCGGTGAAAGAGCAGTAGAGCTGGCACCGGATATTATAAGAATATATCCAACACTCGTGCTTAAAGGTACGACTTTGGCTAGGTGGTATGCACAGGGTAAATATGCACCTTGGACATTGGAAAGAGCGGTTGAAATGGCTGCTTATTGGTTAGGCTTATTTTCACTTCATCATATACCGGTTATTCGGATGGGCTTAAATCCTACGGAGAATATTTCACCGGAGAGAGATTTGCTAGCAGGACCTTATCATAGTGCATTTGGGGAATTAGTTGAAAATAGTTTAATGTTAAAACAAATAGTATCAGCTTTTGAAAAAGAAGATTTTAAAAAAGACAGTAAAATTACGATTTTGTGTAATTCACGGTCATGCTCGAAGGTGATAGGTCAGAAAAGATGTAATTTTGAATATATTAAGGAAAAATATGGTTTCTCAAAAATCAGTATAGAATTTACGAATAAATTGGGGAAAGATGATTTAGTTGTTTGTAATACTTTCGAATCAATAACAGTAAAGAGAGAGGATTTCTTAGAAAAATATCGAATATAAGGGTATAGTTTTGTGGAGAGGGAGAAAAAGGGTGTATTTAAAAAGATTAGATATTCATGGTTTTAAATCATTTGCTGATAAAACAAAGCTTGAATTCAAGCCGGGAATTACTTTGGTTGTTGGACCAAATGGTAGTGGGAAATCTAATGTTTCTGATTCTATACGTTGGGTATTAGGAGAACAGAGTGTAAAATCGTTGCGTGGAGGAAAAATGGAGGATGTCATTTTTGCGGGAAGTGATAAACGTCGCTCCTTAGGAATGGCAGAGGTCTCATTAACTATGGACAACTCTTCGGGTACTTTTCCTTTGGAATATAATGAGGTGACAGTGACACGACGTTTTTATCGTTCAGGGGAAAGTGATTATTTAATTAACCGGGTTCCTTGCCGTCTTCGTGATATTCATGAGCTATTCATGGATACTGGTATTGGACGTGAGGGCTTTTCTATAATTGGACAAGGGAAAATTGATGAAGTTCTTTCTGTTAAACCTGAAGAAAGGCGGGGGCTGTTAGAGGAAACGGCTGGGATTGTTAAGTATCGTTATAAGAAACGAGAGGCAACTAAGAAATTAGAGGATACAGAAAGTAGCTTGGTACGTCTTAATGATATTATTGGCGAGCTTACTGTTCAAGAAGCTCCCCTTGCTGAGCAGGCAAAGAAGGCTTCGCTATATAAAGGTAAAAAAGTAGAATTAGATGGCTTGGAGATAGGGCTTATTGTTAATGAAATAGAAAGCTATAGTAATAAGCTGGATAAGATTACGAATGATTCAAATAAGCTCGAATTGGAGCTTGAAGAAATAAAAGCTAATTATCATAAAGTGCAGACTAGTGAGGAAGAATATAAACTGGAGCTTCAGAAAAATGATGAACAGCTTATTTCTTATCAGGAAAAAATTTATACTGTGAATCTTGCTTTGGAAAAGAATGAAGGACAAAAGAAATTCATTAAGGAAAAGATGGAAGACATAGCTATTCAGAAACAACAATTATCTAAAGAATTGGAACAGCTAGGAAATGAAAAGAAGGTTATAAGTAAGCAGCTTGAGGAGCATAGATTACAGGGTACGGAACTTTTGA